>JANXFM010000167.1 GCA_024959975.1 Flavobacteriales bacterium | reverse complement strand
CACAGGAGTGCAGGTACAAACAACCTCTGCGAGTAGCAATGGTGCCGTAGTTCGCATTCAGGGAATGAACGGACGCTATTCAAAAATGCTGAAGGACGGCTTCCCCCTTTACGGAGGTTTTTCGGGAAGTTTAGACGTATTACAAATTCCACCTTTGGATCTAAGACAGGTAGAGTTTATCAAAGGTTCTTCATCTACGCTCCATGGTGGTGGTGCTATTGCGGGTGTGCTAAACCTACTTTCCAAAACTGCTGACAAAGATGAAATTCTCTTACATTTCAACCATTCAACGGTTGGCTCTAATGACCTGAATGCTTTTGTTTCCAGGAGATTTGGCAAGTTTGGATTCACCAATTTGGTATCGTATCAATTACACAAAGAATTTGACGCAGATGATGACGGCTATGCTGATCTGCCAAAATTGTCGAAGTTCAATTTCAACCCAAAACTATTTTTCTACCCAAACGAGCAAACGAGTTTATATTTTGGAGGTACAATTACACGCGAATTCAGAGAAGGTGGAGCCATGTCTTTAATTGATGATTTAGCCCCAAACAATGAGCATTTCTATTCAGACCTTCAGGAGTCAGACAGGTACACAACACAGTTTAAGTTAGACCATACAATCAATAAAGATCAAAGCTTGGTATTTAAGAACAGTTTCAATGTATTTGACCGATATTTAAACATCCGGCAGGACTCCGTAGGAAATAGTGCCATTTTTGGAGGAACACAAAACTCACATTTCTCAGAGCTTACTTATGGCATTCAAGGTTCTAAACACGAATTGATTATTGGTGCAAATTATGTTAGCGATGATTTTGTGAGAAAAGATTATGATGAGCCCTCATACCTTCCGGTGGAAGAAAATCACCAAACTGCAAGTTTGTTCATGAACCATATTTGGGAAGCGAACAAATTTATAGCTGTAGAAAGCGGACTTCGTGCCGACTGGAATAAAAACAAGTCCAATATTAGCGAAGATAAAGGTGAAGTTTTTATTATGCCTCGACTTGCTGCTTTGGTAAAATACACCCCTAAACTTAGCACTCGCATTAGCGGTGGATTAGGCTACAGACCTATGACTATCTTCAATGAAGAAGCAGAGCCCCACGGTTTCAAAAACTTCATGGCAATAGATTTTGCCAACACAAGGGCAGAAAACTCTATTGGATTGAACGGTGACATAGCATACAAATCCATGATTGGCGACAACATGCTATTGTCATTAAATCAGATGTTCTTCTACAACATCATTCAAAATCCGATTGTTTTAAATCAGGACCTTATTACCGACAACTACTTCTTCCACAACGCTGCAAACGAAATCATAAGTCAGGGTTTTGAAACACAATTAAAATTTACTTTTTGGAAAATTACATGGTTCCTGGGATACACGTATACGGATGTATATTTCAACGCAAATGAAAAAGAGACGATTGTACTCAACCCAAAACACAGTGTAAAAGGAGATTTCCTATTTGTTGAAGATGGTAAATGGCGAATTGGATTGGATTACGAATATAAAAGTCCACAAAAGTTAAGCAATGGTTCAAACAGCAGAGACTTATTTACAACAGGCTTAGTTATTGAACGTACGATAGACAATTTCGTGTTATTCTTTAATGCTGAGAACATCACTGATGCCAGACAGACCCGATACGAAAGCATACGATCTTCCGAAAACAACACACCTCAGTTTACCGAAATATGGGCTCCACTGGACGGTCGCTTCATAAACTTTGGATTAAAAATTATGCTTTAATGAAACTTGAGATCCCAAAAACAAATCTCAAGTTTACCTGTGATGGTTAAAACGTTAATTACACATTACTGTAATTATCGTTTTATTATTTTCTTTAACAGTATTCGTGATTTCATATATGTTTTCAATACCATTAATTTTAATTTTTGAAGAATTTGGATTATAGCGTCCTTTGTTTTCGGCTTTAAGAACAATCTTATTAAGCCCGGACAATAATTTTACCGGAATAATCTTTCGTTCTTTTGTTAAAGTTAGATTATCTACAACTTTTATTTTGTTTACAAATAATGAGACTATATCACCATCATAAATTCCAGCATCCCAAAGCTCAATAATTAAATTTTCATCATTAACAATGATATCGAATTCTTCATTATCAGATAAATTTATTTTGGTTGTCTCTTTTTTTGATCTGGAAATAGTCTTCATTGCATTACGGATCTCTTCCTCGGTAAGCAGATCAACCTGTCCTGTAGCACATTGAGATCCGTCTGCTAAATAGCCAATAAAAGAACCGGTAAATGTCTTAATATTATTTCTAAAAGCCGGAGATAAACTCGAGTGTAAAAAACAAAATTCATCAGAATCTCCTAACACTTCTTTTTTAACTACTTCTACTTCCTTAATCGCAAGCAATTCATTTAAAGGGTTATAGCTGCCTGTAATTTTAGACTTAGTCGCTGGCATGTGTTCACCGGTCATTAATGAATAACCAAAAACCACTGAATCAACTATCTGAATATCGATAACATACCCGTAGCGTTCATCATCAACATCAACTAATCCGGATAATTTTAGATCCAGAGTATCTTGAGCAAAAAGGAGATTTGATATAAACACTAAAACTATACTCAACCGCATGCTATTTCTATGAGGTTGAACTATACCATCATTACTAACATAAGTAACAGAAGTGCTATTGGCACTAATCCTAAACATAAGCCTGTGATTGCGAGACCATTTAATTCACGATTTAATCCAATAAATCCAAAAACAATCGCAAAGAGCATCATAGGGGGGGAAAGCACAACTAAAAGGCCACAAGCTAGTGAAGCTATTCCAAAACCAGAACCTCTTCTGCCTGCCCACATCAAATCATCATCATGGGCCTGACCCTCAAGAATTGACCCAACCGACTCACCAAGTTCAGCAATCTCAACATGACTTTTATCATTTGCGTATTTTACTTTTA
>JANXFM010000132.1 GCA_024959975.1 Flavobacteriales bacterium | reverse complement strand
ATTCAATTTAAAAAGAAAAGAGATGACAGATCTTACGTAAGCGTTGTTCCATTCGCTGAGTAAGTATTTCTCTCATTCATATTAAAAGACCATTTCTTTCGAAATGGTCTTTTTTTTTGCCGGTAAGCCCGTAAAATTTTGGAGATTCACCTAATCATTTTTAGGTAGGCAGACTGTAGGAACGTAGTGATTTAAAAATTATTAACTAAGCTCCATTTCCGGAATTTCCCCCTCCACCAATAAGCTACCTTCTGTAGCTGCCTGGATTTCTTTTACACTCAGTCCTGGAGCGCGCTCCAAAAGCTTAAACCCTCCATGGGGCATCACTTCCAATACTGCCAAATTTGTTACAATCTTTTTTACACAACCAGTACCTGTTAAAGGCAGGCTACATTCTTTCAATAGTTTCGATTCCCCCTTTTTATTAGTATGCATCATGGCAACAATAATGTTCTCTGCAGAAGCCACCAAGTCCATAGCACCACCCATCCCTTTTACCATTTTTCCCGGAATCTTCCAATTGGCAATATCACCATTTTCAGAAACCTCCATAGCACCCAATACGGTTAGCTGAACGTGCTGACCTCTGATCATGGCAAAACTCGTTGCCGAATCAAAATAAACGGCTCCATCAAGAGCAGTAATGGTTTGTTTTCCTGCATTAATTAAATCAGCATCTTCCGATCCTTCAAACGGAAAAGGACCCATTCCCAAAATCCCATTCTCGGATTGAAATTCAACTGAAATTCCTTCAGGAATATAATTCGCAACTAAAGTAGGAATACCTATTCCGAGGTTTACATAGAATCCGTCTTCCAACTCTTGAGCAATTCTTTTCGCTATACCTGTCTTATTTAACATACTAATTGGGTAATGATTAATTAATAATGACTAGTTATCCTTGATAGATGTTGATATAATCTTTGACAACACCTTTTTGATACTTAGTATATCATCTCCTAAACTACCCGCTCGGGGGTAGGAATCTGCCCTTTCACAGAGACTTAACCAATAAGAAGCTTCATTTGCTTCTTTCGCAGCTATTTTTAGCTTGTGTATGAAATCTTTTTTACTTTCCGCAAATTGGGCTTCAGATACATTTGCTCCAATGGATGTGCCGGAACGTAATAGTTGTTTAGCGACAACCCATTTATTTTCACTTTCTAATTTCTCCGAAAACTCAATAATAGAAATGGAAAAATTAAAACACATAGTCTCTATTATATTCTCTTTCATACTTACTATATTAATTAGTCATTATTAATTATCTAACGGTTCGTTGTTCAATTCTTTTCTCAAACCTTTCTCCTTGAAAAATTCGTTGAACAAAAATACCGGGTGTATGAATTTCATTGGGATTTAGGTCACCTGCAGGAACAAGCTCTTCTACCTCTGCAATGGTAATTTTACCTGCCATTGCCATCATCGGGTTAAAATTTTTTGCTGTGGCTTTGTAAATTAAGTTCCCGGCAGTATCTCCTTTCCAAGCTTTTACAATAGCAAAATCAGCATGTAGTGCCGATTCTAAAATATGAGGTTTTCCATTAAATTCTCTCACTTCTTTTCCTTCAGCAACTTCCGTTCCATAGCCAGCAGGTGTGAAAAATCCTGGAATTCCTGCTCCTCCGGCTCTACAACGCTCTGCTAAAGAGCCTTGAGGTATAAGGTCTACCTCGAGTTCTCCACTTAACATCTGACGTTCAAATTCGTCGTTTTCTCCTACGTAAGAAGAGATCATTTTATTAATTTGCTTTCCTTGAAGTAACAAGCCCAAACCGAAATCATCAACCCCTGCATTATTTGAAATACAGGTTAAGTTTTTAATTCCCTTTTTTACCAATTCAGCAATACTATTTTCCGGAATTCCACATAAGCCGAAACCACCCAACATCAAGGTCATTCCATCTTTTACCCCCTGTAGGGCTTCCTGTACATTGGTAACAACTTTATTTATCATCTGTTAAATTTTAATTGTTGAATTCATTTATTTCTCAAAACGTATTAACAGTCTTTTACCATATAGTAATATAACAAAAACCAAGCCTTATTCCTCTTGCCCTTGAAAATAATTAAACTGTTATCTAGAGTAAATACAACATACTATTACACCCCTGTAGTACCCTCCTCGAGGGGTAATTACTTTTTACTATTTATTCACTGATCGCTAATAGCTAATCAAAATTCTTCTTCTGACTCATCATCAAAGTCAATACTTTCCTTCTCAAATTTATCACAGTCTAATTCTATGGTTAACCGATTGGGGGCTTCAAAATCTGCTTTAGAAATACCCAAGTCAGCATCCTCATATACTCTTGTCATATACTCTCCCCAAATAGGTAAAGCCATGTGTGCTCCTTGTCCTAAAGTAATGGTCCTAAAATGTACAGCTCTGTCTTCGGCTCCGGTCCAAACACCGGTAACTAAATTTGGCACTACCCCCATAAACCAACCGTCAGACTGATTTTGCGTGGTTCCAGTTTTACCGGCAATTTGATTTTTAAATCCATACTTCCAACGCAATCGAATACCCGAACCTTTTGTGGTTACTCCTTGCATCAGGTTTAACATAACATAGGCTTTATCTTCACTAAGAACTTCTGTAGTCCTAGGGCTAAACTCATCCAATACAACTCCATTTTTATCTTCAATTCTATTTAAGAAAATTGGCGAGGTATAAATCCCCTTATTAGCAAAAGTTCCGTAGGCCCCCACCATTTCATAAATAGAAACATCAGGAGTTCCCAGGCAAATAGATGGTGCCGCCGGAATCCTCCCCTTTAACCCCATACCCCTGGCCATTTTACGAACTTTTCTAGGACCAACCTGCTTCATTAAATAAGCAGTAATAGTATTTACAGAATTTGCTAAAGCTTCTTTTAAATTTAACTCTCCCCCATATTTCTCACCTGAATTTCTAGGAATCCAATCTTCTTCTAAACCCCAGGTCTCTTTTTCAAAAATCACCTGAACATTAGGTACTTTCATGCAAGGAGAATAATTATGCTGATCGATAGCCGTAGCATAAACAAAAGGTTTAAAAGTAGACCCTACTTGTCTTTTCGCTTCCTTAACATGATCATACTGGAAATAATGATGGTTGATCCCTCCTACCCAGGCTTTAATAAATCCTGTTTTAGGATCCATAGACATCATACCCGTTTGCAATAAATACTTATAATGCAAAATAGAATCCATTGGTGTTAGCGTCGTATCCACAGCACCCGTCCAGGTAAAAATGTTCATCTGCGTTGGCGTATTAAATACCTCTTCAATTTCCTCCTCAGGAGCTTTGCGCCTTCTCAACTTTCTGTGACGCTCAGATCGTTTCATAGCCGTCAGCATAAGGGTATCAACCTGCCCAGGTCGTAAAGCTTCATCAAAAGGGGGGTGCGTAAATTTTTCTTCATCTTCATCGACCTCTTCATCCTCTTCATAAACTTCAACGTCCCAGTGCTGGTAAAACTGTTCTTGTAAAATTGGCATATAAGATGCAACGGCTTCTTCGGCATACTGCTGCATACGAGAATCTATGGTTGTGTAGATTTTCAACCCATCCGCATAAATATTATATTCCGTTCCATCCGGCTTTTTATGATCTTTAAGCCAATCTTTCATATACTTTCGTAAGTGCTCTCTAAAATAAGGCGCTAAGCCATCATTATGATTCGTCCGCTTAAAATCAAGCTCTATGGGTAAGGTAACCAGAGAATCTCTTTCTACCTCAGAGATTGTTCCATTGCGATACATCTGTCCAAAAACAACATTCCTACGCTTAAAAGCATACTCGGGGAAACGCTTAGGATTATATAGTGATGGATTTTTAGCCATTCCAACCAATACTGCAGCTTGCTCAATCGTTAATTGATCGGGAGTTGTATTAAAATATATCCTTGCAGCCGACTTCACCCCTACTGCTAAATAAAGAAAGTCGAACTTATTTAAATACATGGTTAAAATCTCATCTTTGGTAAAATTTCTTTCAAGACGAACTGAGATTACCCACTCCTTAAACTTTTGCATTACCCGCTGAAAGATATTCGAAGAAACATCAGTAAAGAGCATTTTAGATAACTGCTGGGTAATGGTAGACCCCCCTCCTGCACTTCGTCCTGTAAGTGCTCCGGCAATTGCTCGTGCTAAAGATTTAGCATCTATGGCCGAATGCTCCCTAAAACGCTCGTCTTCAGTAGAAATAAGTGCATTCACTAAATGGGGTGATAGCTGATCGTATGCAACAGGTGAGCGGTTTTCGTAAAAGAACTTCCCTAAAAGAACCCCATCAGATGCATAAATTTCTGTTGCTAAATTTTGCTGTGGATTCTCTAATTCCTCAAAGGAAGGCAAAGAACCAAACAAACCCATAGAGGCAAACCAAACGCCTCCGGCAATACCCAATACAGGACCTAATATTGCCATCCAAAATAAACGAATGAACCAAGAAGATAATTTCTTTTTTACGCTCATTTTAATTTGATTCTTCTATTCGTAAACCTACATCTTCGACACCCAAAAGTAAATCATCGCGCATACCATGTGCTATGCTAAACTTATAAACTCCCGATTGCATCGCTTGCCCTTCTTTAAACTTAAAAAGATTGAATTTTATTTCGCCAACTCCAGACCCTAACCATTTCCCACCAGGCTCTGCAAGTAAATATTGAAGGGTATCTCTTTGAAGCTCCCCGTTAGGGCTTTCTACATCCACAAAAAAGAAAATATTAGCGTACAAGTAATCATTGTTGTTTCTAAGCCCAATTAAATAATTAAACAAACGACCTTCCTGCGAAGTAATTTCGACTTCAAAATCAAGGGCTTCATCAGAATTCCACCCTCCGGAATCAATACCATGATACACATCAAAAACCTTACTACGATCACAAGAAGCAAAAAGTAAAAGGGCTACGAAAAGGCCTAGTTTATTCAGGTTTCTTTTTGCCATTATTTTTACTTCTATTTACAGAATTCTTATCAGACCTTAATTCCCCGCCTTGTCCGCGTGATTTGCTTTTTGATTTAGCGATACCATTTGTAGACCCTTGTTGTTTTGCCTTTGTGGCTGCTGTTTTAGCATTCGGGGTTTTCCCACCTCGTTTAGACTCAGGCTTTTGACTCCCTTGATCTCGTCCCTTGGAGTTGTTCGTTTTATTATTTTTAGAATGTCTATTTTTATTAGAACGTTTTGATGTCCTGTTTTTATCAAATCGAGTAATACTATCCTGCCCTACAACATTCTCATAATCATGCTTGGGTTCCTCAACATAAGCCTGAACAAACATCTCTAAAGACTCCGGAGATTCCCCCTGTTTATTTTGAGCCAGAACTTCCTGAACTTTATCTAAATTCAACTCAATAAAATGCGAAGGCTCACTAATGTATGAATACCATAATTTACGTCTGAAGATGTCCATCTTCTGCATAAAGGCATCTCCTTTTTTTGTTTTAAGATTTACATTGGACTCCGGAAAATCTTTAATAGCCTCAACATACATATCTAGTTCATAGTTCAAACAACATTTTAGTTTCCCACACTGACCAGCTAGCTTTTGTGGATTTAAAGATAGTTGTTGGTAACGCGCTGCACTAGTGCTTACTGAGCGAAAATCATTTAACCAGGTACTACAACAAAGCTCACGCCCACAGGATCCGATACCTCCCATGCGCTGTGCTTCCTGACGAGCGCCAATCTGACGCATTTCAATGCGAATTTTAAATTCATCAGCCATAACCTTAATAAGGTCACGAAAATCTACACGACTCTCAGAAGTGTAATAAAAAATAGCTTTGACATTATCTCCTTGAAACTCCACATCACCAATCTTCATATCTAAGCCCAATTTCAAAGCCATTTCTCTGGCTCTGTACATGGTCTCTTTCTCTCTGTTTCTGGCAATTTCCCATTTTTCAAGATCACTTTCCGAAGCATGGCGATAAAGCGTTTTTACTTTTTCACTATCAACGCTGATTTTCTTTTTACGCATTTGTAAACGCACCAACTCCCCTTTAAGAGAAACTACGCCAATATCGTGCCCGGGACTGGCTTCTACTGCTACATTATCGCCCATGTGCACGTTTAGGTTATTCTTGTTTTTAAAGAATTCTTTTCGCCCATTTTTAAACCGGACTTCTAAGATATCGAAAGGGTCTTGACCGGTAGGTAAACTCATATTTGAAAGCCAATTAAATATTGGCATCTTACCACAATTACCGGTACTACATGCTCCTTTACTTTTACAACCTGGGGCATTGCCCGCTGTTGTTGAACAATTCGTACACGCCATTTTTATGTTTTTATCAGGCTATCACCTGTTTTAATTTTTTATGGAGCAAACGAGCAATTTTAAAAGATGTGTCTAAGAATAATATCTTAGGATTTGCATTTCTTTCAATATGTCGTTGCGCCATATTCAACTCCTCAACAATCTCCATGCAGTTATCCGCATGAATAAAAGGAGCAAATTTCTCCATGGTGAAATTCTGTCCGCCAACATTCATTTTCATCATCGCGTCAACACCATAGTTTTTCAGTAATGCATCTCGCATTACATTTGATGCATACAGAAGAAAGCTCTTTTGATTCTCTCTACCTACTTTAGCCATTTTTTCAGACCACTGCACCAATTTATCAATGTCTTTAACTTGTAAAGCGCTAAAACATAAGCGCATCCACTGTACAAAACGCAAAGAGTTTTCCTCTGCATCTTCAGCATACCCGGCTAATTGAAGGGCTTCATTGATATTACCCTCTACCAAAGCCGAAATCATTTGAGCTTTACTATGCTCAATACCACGACTCATTAAATAACTTATCACCTCCTCATCAGAATATCGAGGGACTTTTAATAATTGAGTACGCGACAATACCGTAGCCAACATATTTTCAGCGCTTTCAGCAACAAGCAAAAAAAGCGTTTTATGTGGTGGCTCTTCAATAATTTTCAACAACTTATTCGCCGCCTGAACATTCATCTTTTCAGGCATCCAAATCAACATAATTTTAGTGTCGCATTCGTAAGGTTTTAAACTCAAATCTTTCATGATATGAGCGCTTTCTTCAACCGAAATTATTCCTTGTTTATTTTCAACACCAATATGTTTTAGCCAATCGAATAGAGAAAAATACGCATTATCATCCAAAAGTGCTCTCCATTCGGTCAAAAAATTCTTGCTTATAGGTTTTGTTTTTACCGAAGCCGTTGTAGCAACAGGAAAAACAAAATGTAAATCAGGATGGCTAAACTTCTTATGCTTTACACAAGATGGACATTCGCCACAAGAATCTTCTTCCTGCTTATTTGTGCACCCTACGTATTGTGCAAAAGCAAGAGCTAAGGCTAAATTTGACGAACCTTTAGAGCCCAAAAACAATTGTGCATGTGGTACGCGCTCTTCTCGCACCGACTGCAGCAATAATTCTTTGACCTTTTCTTGTCCTAAAAGCTCTTTAAACAGCATACTTCAAAGATACAATTTGAAATTGATTTGAAGATTTGAATATTTGAGAATTTATAGGGTTTTTACCGACCGCCTAAACGGTAGCAATATTCAATTACATACGAAACATTTACTTTCTTCAAAAAGATGTTTTCCAGTACCAAACAGAAGGCTTACTTTTGTCGCATGAAAACGATTGATCAAATAAATTTCGAAGGTAAGAAAGCCTTAGTAAGAGTAGATTTTAACGTCCCTTTAGACGAAAATTTAGAAATTACAGATGACACACGTATTTGTGCAGCACTTCCAACAATAAAGAAAATTCTTGACGATGGTGGGGCTGTAATTTTAATGTCGCATCTGGGGCGCCCTAAAAAAGGTCCTGAAGATAAATTCTCTTTAAAACACATTGTGAGTCACCTTTCAGACAAGCTTGGTTGTCCGGTAAAATATATAAACGACTGTATTGGAGATGAAGTGACTTCAGAAGCAGATAAGCTTAAAAGTGGTGATGTTCTATTACTGGAAAACTTACGTTTTTACGATGAAGAAAAAGCCGGCGACAAAACATTTGCTGAGAAGCTGTCAAAACTAGCCGATATTTATGTAAACGATGCTTTTGGTACAGCACACCGAGCACATGCATCTACTGCCGTTATTGCTGATTTTGTTGGCAACAACAAATGTTTTGGCTACGTCATGGCAAACGAGATCAACAATCTGGAAAAGGTGGTTAACGAAGGTGAAAGGCCGATTACAGCCATTATGGGTGGAGCTAAGGTTTCTTCTAAAATTACCATCATCACCAAGTTGATGGATAAGGTCGATAAGATCATCATAGGTGGAGGAATGTCTTACACTTTCGCCAAAGCAATGGGCGGTAGTGTTGGTGCTTCACTCGTGGAAAATGACAAGCTAGACTTAGCTCTTTCTTTAATTGCCGAAGCAAAAGAAAAAGGTGTAGAATTACTTATCCCGGTCGACTCATTAAATGCGGATGCTTTCTCTAACGACGCCAACACAGCGGTTAGCGACATCGACAAAGTAGAAGAGGGTTGGATGGGTCTGGATATTAGTGATAAAACTAAATCGCTTTATCGCGAAGCCATCCTAAGTTCTAAAACCATTCTTTGGAACGGTCCTATGGGTGTTTTTGAAATGGACAAGTTTGCTGAAGGAACTAAATTTGTTGCAAATGCCATTGCAGATGCAACAGCACAAGGAAGCTTCTCTTTAGTAGGTGGTGGAGATTCTGTTGCTGCTGTTAAAAAATTCAACATGCAGGATAAAGTAAGTTATGTTTCTACCGGTGGTGGAGCCATGCTCGAATATCTGGAAGGGAAAGAACTTCCCGGTGTTAAAGCCATAAACAACTAAAAAAAGCGACTCGAATGAGTCGCTTTTTTTATCTATAAATTATAAATCATCCGTAATGTCATCAATATGCTCCTTCTGCTTTTCAAATTCTTCTAAAACATTCGGATAAAACTCTTGAGACTGAATTAATATCGGGCTGTATAATACCGACGCATTTAACACCTCTTCTTTAACGATTCCAAATTGCTTATTCAATCGGTCAAAAAATAGAAGAAGTACGGACAAAATTAAAAGAGCTTTCAGCCCCCCAAAAACTGCCCCCATCATACGGTTGATGAAACCCAAGGCTACCATTTTAATAAGAAGCGTAAGAATTTTCCCCGTAAGGGTCACAACCAAAACAATAATAATAAACGTAAGCCCATACGATGCGAGTTGTAAATACGAGGTCTCTATTTCAACATAGTTACTTAAATACTCAAAAGTAAAAGATGAAAAATGCATCGCACCATAAATACCGGCTACCAAGGCTAGTAAAGAAGCGAGTTCAAGAATTAAACCTTTACTAAATCCACGGTACAAGCCATACAATACAGGCACTAATAAAACATAATCGAAATAATTCATTGGATAAATTTACACGTAGAAAAGAAGATTCCAAAGAAGATTGTACTTTTGTGGTAAATTTTTTTCAAAATGAGAAATCCGGAATCAAAAGAAAAGTGGAAAAATTTAGTGGCTTTTGTCTCTAAAGAATTTGGCAATGGCGAAACTTTGGATCTTCAAGCCATCTTATTTCTTGTTGGAATTCAAGAGCTGGGGCAGGGTTACAGAGCATTTTCTAAAGAAGAAAAAACAGACTTGCTACACATTGCCATTTGTCGTTTGCTCAGTAATTACGAATATTACGAATTTGAAGGTCGAGACAAAGACGGCTGGCCACACTATCAAACAAACGAAAAACTTCCTCCATTAAAACCAGGCGAACAAGCCATTTTAATGAAAGAAGCTGCTATAGTATACTTTGAAGAAAGTGGTGTTATCTTTTAGTTGTAAACAACTACAGTAATTTTCACTACTTTATCTTCTTCTAAAATAAGTAATCCTTCTCCGTGATAGTTTCCTTTATCCGCATTGACTTTTAAAATTGCAAGGTTATAATAGGAAAAGTCAACTTTCCCTTGACTATCAGTTGTACCGCTTCTGTATACCTGGTGTTCAGCATTTACATTTACATTGGTTGTTACAGTAACTCCATTAATTGGACTACCGGCTGCGTCAACCACAGTGACCTCAGCTTCATAAAAATGATCTACTTCGCATGAGTTTAAACCAATTAAGATGGTAAACAGGGCAAAAAACAAGCCCATAATGCCTAATGATGTACGTTTCATATGTCCTTAATATTTAGTAATATTGCGCATTCCAAGGAGTCAAATATACAAATTTTCACTTACGGAATTTAACACGATGAGATAAAGCAAAAACCATGCTAAACCAGATTAAGGAACACATAATTGAAGTAGAAAAATTCCAAGCCGACTCAGCGGAAACCGTTGAACAGTTTAGAATTAAGTATTTAGGAAAAAAAGGTGTGCTTAACGACTTGTTTCTTGCCTTTAAAGATGTTCCAAATCAAGAGAAAAAAGCATTTGGTCAAACGCTAAATGAATTAAAAACAAAAGCTCAGGAAAAAGTTGAGACTTTAAAAGAAGCTCTAGAACAAAAAGAAGACAATGCCGGTAGTGGTGTTGACTTAACTATGAGTTCGGAGCCTATGCGTTTAGGCTCTCGTCACCCCTTATCTATTGTGAAAAACGAGATCATTGAGATTTTTGCACGCTTGGGATTTACGATTTCAGAAGGACCGGAAATCGAGGATGACTGGCATAACTTTAGTGCTCTGAACTTACCGGATGAACACCCAGCTCGCGATATGCAGGATACATTCTTCATTCAAAGAGATCCTGACTACCTTTTAAGAACACATACTTCTTCTGTTCAGGTTCGCTTTATGGAAAAAAATGAAGCACCAATTCGAACTATTTCTCCCGGTAGAGTGTTCCGTAATGAAGCTATTTCTGCCAGAGCACACTGTATTTTCCACCAAATCGAAGGTTTATACGTAGATGAGAATGTTTCTTTTGCAGATTTAAAACAAACACTTCTTCACTTCGCTCAAGAATTTTTCGGGAAGGAAACTGAAATCAGACTTAGGCCTTCCTACTTCCCTTTTACAGAACCTAGTGCCGAAGTAGATATTTCTTGTAATATCTGTAAGGGCAAGGGCTGTAACATATGTAAATACACCGGTTGGGTAGAAATTTTAGGTTGTGGGATGGTTGATCCAAATGTATTGGACAACTGTGGTATCGACTCTAAAAAATACACAGGATTTGCCTTTGGAATGGGAGTAGAGCGCATTACAATGCTTAAATATCAAATTAAAGACCTAAGACTCTTCTTCGAAAACGATGTTCGTTTCTTAGAACAATTTACAAGTGCTTGAAAATAGCTGTCAGCTTTCAGTAATTAGGTAGAAGGTATCAGGTGCGAATTTTAAACTGCAAACTGGTCACTGAATACTATTTTAAACCAATTCAAAATCGAGTTGTTTTTTAACCAGATCTACATTGCGAACTCGAACTCTAAGTTGATCTCCTAATTGGAATTTCTTTCCATTTTTTCTTCCAACAAGACTAAAAGTTTCTCTATTCAACTCATAGTGATCATCTTTAAGGTCTCGCATAGACACCAAGCCTTCGCAAAGACTCTCTTCCAACTCAACAAACATTCCAAATTCGGTAACACCGGAAACTACAGCATTAAACTCTTCACCTTCTTTGCCTACCAAATATTTTACCTGCATGTATTTTATAGAAGCTCTTTCTGCATCTGTAGAAAGTTTTTCCATAGCTGATGAATGTTTACACTGCTCTTCAATGGCATCTTTTTCCTTTACTTTTTCACCATCTAAATAACGTTGTAATAAACGGTGTACCATCACATCAGGCCAACGTCTAATCGGAGAGGTGAAGTGTGTGTAATAGTCAAAACCTAAACCGTAATGACCTATATTTTCTACCGTATATTTTGCTTTACTCATGGTTCTGATAGCCAAAAGCTCCACCATATTTTCTTCGCGCTTTCCAACCACATCGGCCAAAACACGATTCATAGAATTTGCAATTTCACCGGGAGACTGCAAATTCATGTGATATCCAAATTGATGAACAAAAGTTGAAAAAGTCCCTATCTTTTCCGGATCCGGAACATCATGAATTCTGTAAACAAAAGGTTTTTTACTTGGAGCTCCATCTATGTTTCTACCAATAAATGCTGCTACCCGCCTATTTGCCAATAGCATAAACTCTTCGATAAGCTTGTTGGCATCTTTTGCGTGTTTAAAGTAAACTCCTGTAGGATTATTTACCTCGTCTAATCGGAACTTCACTTCTACTCTATCAAAAGTAATAGCTCCTTCATCAACACGTTTCGCTCGCATTATTTTTGCAAGCTTATCCATCAATAAGATCTCTTCTGAAAATTTGCCTTCTTTATTTTCTATAACCTCCTGAGCATCCTCATAGGTAAATCTATGGTCAGAATAGATTACAGTTCTTCCAAACCACTCGTCTACTACTTCAGCTTCTTTATTTATAGTGAAAACGGCTGAAAAGCACAATTTCTCTTCATGGGGTCTTAAAGAACAAACTTTATTGGATAGTTTTTCCGGGAGCATAGGCACCACCCTGTCTACCAAATAAACTGAAGTAGCTCTTTCGTAAGCTTCATCATTTAATAACGATCCTTCTTCTACATAATGAGAAACATCGGCAATATGAATCCCTATTTCCCATTTATCATCTCCTACTTTCTCAATAGACAAGGCGTCATCAAAATCTTTAGCATCGTGTGGGTCTATGGTAAAGGCAAGTACCTTACGCATATCACGACGCTTCTTAATTTCTGCTTCCTGAATTTCCTCAGGAATAGATTCTACATATTCTTCTACTGCTTCCGGGAACTCATAGGGCAATCCAAATTCGGCAAGTATGGCGTGAATCTCTGCATGATGCTCTCCGGCAACGCCAATAATTTTAGAAACTTCGGCAAAAGGGCTTTTTGCCTTTTTCGGCCAGTCTAAAATTTTAACAATAACTTTATCACCATTCTTTGCACCGTTTAGTTTCTCTTTAGAGATATAAAAATCAGTACCAATTCGCGAATTATCGGGCGTCATAAAACTATTACGAGCATCCATCCTCATATTCCCTACAAACTCTTTTCTTCCTCGTTCAATAACTTCCACAACAAGCCCTTCAGGATTTTTCCCTGTATGCCCACCGGTAAGAATGATTCGTACTTTATCGCCACCTAAAGTTTGCCCTGAATTTCGAGCCGAAATAAAAACATCCGTTTCTAGGTCATCACAAATAACATAACCTGCACCCGAAGCAATTTTCTCAATTTTACCTTCGTAAAATTCCGGACTCTTATTGCTGCCATACTTACCATGTCCAATCTCTTTAAGAGTTCCATCAGTAAGCAGGTTTTTAATAATAAACAAAACCTGATGCCTGGCAATCTTATCTTTCACCTGTAAAAGACGACAAATATCCTTATGAGTCAACGGCTTAACAGCTCCATTACAAAGCTCAACGACACTTCTTTTTAGTGCCTTTAAATTTGGCGGGTTTTTCGCGCTATTTCTTCTCTTTTTCATTCGTGGTAAAAGTAACAAAAAACCATTCAGAGAATATCATATGCAAAAAGAATGATAAAGTATTTAATTGAGGCACGCTATTTGTTTAGTATATGTGTAGATTTGGAATACTTTAATTCTTACCCTCCTTCGGAAAAAATATTATATTAATCTCACAACTATTCGTAAAAATATGAAGAAGTTTATTACAATTACCATTGGCTTACTAATAGGAATCTTTTCAATATCTGCACAAAATTGGTGTGGTACTGTTGAACATCAGAAAAAATTATACGCAGACAACCCGGGGCTTGCTGATGTACTAGAAGAAAGACGGGAAGCCTTTAACAGGCTCCAGGGAGAAAACACCGCTAATGGTGTAAGAAATGATGACCACTACATTGTCCCTGTGGTTTTTCACGTAATTCACGAAGGAGGGGCAGAAAACATTTCTTTGACTCAAATCGAAGATCAAATGAGAATTTTAAACGAAGATTTTGCTCGTTTAAATGCGGATACGACAAGTACTCCTTCTGTTTTTGCAGAATATGCCGGAGATGTCCGTATTGAATTCCGTTTGGCAAAAATTGATCCGGATGGAAATTGTACAGAAGGTGTCACAAGAACCTTTTCTAATTTAACCAATGACACCTATGAAGGTGTGAAAACTATAATTCAATGGAACCCAAAATACTACCTTAATGTATGGGTGGTAAAATCCATTAAAAGCCTCATTGAAATGGACGGTATAATTGTAGGTTTTGCCCAATTCCCTGGTCAACTATGGTCAAATCCTGAAACAGATGGTGTTGTAATAAGACACGATTACTGTGGCTCAATTGGAACTGCTCAAGGAGTTTCCGGTAGAACATTAACACACGAAGCGGGACACTGGTTAAATCTTATCCACATTTGGGGTGATGAAGACTGTGGAAATGACCAGGTAAACGACACGCCTACGGCAAAAGAGGCTAATCATGGTGTTTGCACAGATCACTTCCCATGGGACAGGGGTTGTGAAACAGGGTCTGGACAAACAATTACACAAGACTCCGGGGAAATGTTTATGAACTACATGGACTATTCTGATGGTTACTGTCAAAATATGTTCTCACTAGGACAGGGAGCAAGAATGCGCAGTGCAATTAATCAATATAGAGTCAATTTAACTACTGAATCTAACCTCATTGCCACAGGTACAAACGATAATTATGTTACCGTAGACTGTGCTCCAATAGCCGAATTCAAAGCCAACTTTACCTACGGGTGTGCAGGAGACGGACTTAATTACGAGAGTAATTCATACAACACTCCTGTAGATAGTATCAGTTCTTATGAATGGACTTTTGAAGGAGGAACTCCTTCCAGCTCAACAGAACAAAACCCATCAGTAATATACAACGAGTCCGGTATTTTTAAAACTACTTTAACCGCAACTAATCGTGTAGGTTCTTCTACAACTATCAAAGAAGCTTATGTAAACATTTCTCCTGAAAATGCAGATATGTCAGCCCCATATTTCCAAAATTTTGAATCACATGAATTTCCAACATTTGATAATAACCCTCATTGGAATTGGACAACTTCAGCATCTGAAGATCCTTCATGGCAACGAACCACAGAAGTTTCAAGTCCAAATTTAAGCCCGATAGATAATAACATAAATAGTGCATCAATTCGCATCAGGAGTAGTGAGTTTAATCAAATAGGAGAAAAACACATTTTAATTACTCCAAGTATCGACTTAAGTAATACATTAACTCCTGTTCGTGCTTATTTTGATCTTGCATATGCTAGAAGAAACGGAAATTCAAATGACATCCTTAAAATCTATGTAAGCAAGGACTGTGGACGCACTTGGACAAGGCGATTTAATAAAGACACCGACGCACTTGCTACAAATGGTGGTGGTAATCACTTCTTTGACTTTACTCCAACAGACAATCAATGGGCCCAATTTAACGTTAACCTAAACACTTATGCAGGCGAAGGCAATGTCATCTTAAAATTCGAATACTCCGGAGAAGAAGGGAACTGGCTATACATAGACAACTTTGTCGTATGTAACAGCGATGATTTGTCCTTAAACGATCATCCATTTACAGAACTAAACATATTCCCCAACCCTTCGAAGGGAGACGCAAGCATCGAATTTGAATTATATCAAGATGCTGAAATTCAAATTGCTTTAAATAATATTTATGGGGCTGTATTGGCACAAGAAAATTTAGAGTTGAAAGCTGCAATAAACAGTATTCAATTAAAAGAAATTTACTCAAGCTTAAAGGCCGGTATTTACTTCGTTCAACTGACACAAAATGGTTCCGGTGTAACAAAGAAAATTGTTATTACAGACTAGTTTATTGTTTTTAACGTATGAAAGACTATCTCGAAAGAGATGGTCTTTTTTTGTTGGTACTAACATTCGAAGCAAAACCTAAAAACGTTTGTTATTTCTGGCACTCAAGGCACTTGCCTTCCAATGTTAAATTGGTCGTTGAAATGCTAAATCCTTTAGAATCTTTAATTTTAGGAACTTTCATATCGTTAATACAAAAGGTGTCTCCACAATATTTACAAATAAAATGTGCATGACTATCGATGTGTTTATTGCTGCTGCAATCTTCCTGACACAAAGCATATCTGGCTTTGTTTGATTTATCGGGGACCTTGTGAATTAATCCTTGTTTTTCAAAAGAAGTTAGGGCTCGATAAATAGTTACTTTATCACTTGTCGTGGATACTTTTTGTTTGATATCTTCAAAAGATACAGCTGATACAGAATTCATGAATAATTCCAAAAGCTCTATTCTAAAAATAGTTTTTTTTAAACCATGTGTATGAAGTATTTTTTCTGAATTCGTCATTTTAACTCAAAGGGTATACATGCAAAAATAAATAAAAATATCGCAACACTGTTGCGTTTAACAAATTATTTATACTTTTGCAACGTGATTTAGATTTATGATAATTGTAGAGCGTCTTTGTTTTTTTTAAAAGATTTAATACTATTTGCAAAAATTAGTGCCGTGAGAAAAATTTTATTCATTCTTATTTTTACAGCCTCATTATTCTCTGAAGCAAAAAGCCTCAAAATTATTGATTCTGAGACTAAAAATGGAGTTCCCTTTGCCTTAATAGAAATTTCAGATTTAAACATTCAATCAAGAAGTGATTCAAATGGTGTATTTCAATTAAATATAGTCCTTCCAAGAAATACCTACATTACTGTATCTGCAAGTGGTTATGTTACTAAAAATGTAGTCATCGATAATCCCACAACTGATTTCATAAGTATAGAATTAACAAAGTCCCATATTCTGTTAAATGAAGTAATCATCTCATCAACTACAGGAATTGTTCAACAACACAACCTGTCAAATGTCTTTGTAAAAAAAATATCCAATCGCAATCAAATACAATCGGCTAATTTAATAGGAATGTTGTCAACTGTTCCTGGTGTATACTCTGTAAACACAGGTACCGGAATCAGCAAACCAGTCATTCGTGGAATGTCAGGATTAAAAATAGTCACCTATCTTAATGGTCTTCGAATTGAAAATCAACAGTGGGCTAATGACCATGGAATTAGTTTTGGCGAGATGGGCATCGAAAATGTAGAAATTATCAAAGGTCCTTCTTCGTTACTTTATGGCGCTGATGCACTGGGTGGAGTCCTTTATTTTGTGGATGAACACTACACGAGCCCAAATACTTTTGTAAGTTCTTTTAAATCTCAATTTGAAACGAATTCACTAAGTACGAACAACGTAGCTACAGTTAAATTGTCGTCTGAAAATTTGAGACTTAACGTTTATGCCGGCTATAAAAATTGTGCAGATTATCAAATCCCCAATGGTTCTTATGTGGTAAACTCCAGGTATGAAGGAAAAAGCTTTAAAACTTCACTGGGTTTTAATAAACAAAATTGGATTCTGAATTTACGCTACAACTACATCTCCAATAGAATAGGATTACCAGGACATACACATGAAGCAGATCCAAGTCCCTCTGATTTTCAATCAAATCTTCAAAACCGAAAAAAAATAATCCCTTTACAACTCATTACGGATCATTATTTATCGCTTGAAAACAAAATCTTCATAAAAAACTCGGTTCTTAAATTGCAAACCGGCTTTACTTCAAACGATCTGACGGAACACGAAGAAAAAGTAACCATTCCCGGAATAAAAATGTTACTTAAGAACATCCCTTACAACCTTACCTTTAA
>JANXFM010000006.1 GCA_024959975.1 Flavobacteriales bacterium | reverse complement strand
AAAGCATACCAACTTGTTGTCAGCCCCTTTTTTTGGCGTTTCATTTATGATGGTAAACCCTTCTTCTTTCAGTCGTTTTATTTCTGCTTTTATGTCTTTTACTACAAAAGCAATGTGGTGAATCCCTTCGCCTTTCTTTTCAATGAATTTGGCGATGGCACTTTCCGGTTTTGTTGCTTGTAACAGTTCAATTTTACTTTCGCCGGTTTGAAAAAAGGAGGTGTTTACACCTTCACTTTCTACGATTTCTGTTTTGTAGGGACCTACACCAAGAAGCTTTTCGTAAACCTTATTCGCTTCTTCTATATTCTTTACAGCAATACCAATATGTTCTACTTTTTCAACCATACTAAGACAGGTTTTGCATGTTGTGAAGTTTGTGGTAGTGGCCTTCAATTTTTACTAATTCCTCGTGTGTTCCCTGTTCTACAATTTCACCCTCGTTAATGACGACAATTTCATCGGCATTTTGGATGGTTGACAGACGGTGTGCGATTACAATGGATGTTCTGTTGGCCATCAACTTGGTTAAGGCATCCTGCACCAGGCGTTCCGATTCGGTGTCTAAAGCCGAAGTGGCTTCATCTAAAATTAAGATCGGCGGGTTTTTCATCACTGCCCGGGCAATGCTCAGGCGCTGTTTCTGACCACCCGAAAGCTTGTGTCCGCCATCGCCGATATTGTGGTCGTAGCCGGCTTCAAATTTGGTGATGAATTCGTGGGCATTGGCAATTTTAGCCGCTTCAATAACTTTTTCGGGATCCGGGTTTTCAATTCCTAGAGCGATGTTGTTGAATATGCTGTCGTTAAACAGGATGGCATCCTGCGTTACAATACCCATTTGTTTTCTCAGGTCGTATAGTTTGTAGTCGCGGATGTCTTTACCGTCAATAAAAAGAGTTCCTCCTTTAAGATCGTAATAACGGGCTGCCAAATTTGCAAGGGTCGTTTTCCCGCCTCCCGATTGTCCTACCAGAGCAATGGTTTTTCCTTTCTTTACTTCCAGGTTGATGTTGTGCAGAATGGTTTTTTCATCGTAAGAAAAATGCGCATTTTCAAAACGAATGGCATCTTTAAAGTCATGGATGGAAATGGCATTTTCTTTTTCTTTTACTTCTATTTCAGCTTCCAATACATCCATAATACGCTCGGCAGAAGCCGAACCTCTTTGAATACTGTAATAACCCTGCGAAAGTGATTTTACAGGAGGTAATATTTGCGAGAAGATGAGGATAAAACCTATGAAAGTTTGTGGGCTTAAGGCTGAAATATCCGGATCGATCTGACTCTCGAAAATTAAATTTCCTCCATACCAAATAATCACGACCATAACCAAAGTGCTTAAGAATTCGCTCATGGGCGATGCCAGATCTCTGCGTCGCATGATACTCGACATGATGTTTTGGTGTTTCTCCAGCTCCTCTTCAAATTTGTCGTTTACCTGCTTTTCGGCATTAAAAGCTTTGATTACCCGCAGTCCGGAAATGTTTTCTTCGATCGCCGAAAGGATGCGCGCGACTTGAATTTGTCCCTTGCTGGATTTTCTTCTTAGACTTTTACCGATCTTTCCGATGATAAGCCCTGCAACCGGGAAAAGCAATAAAGCGATCAATGTAAGTTTCGAACTCATGGTCATCAATAAAACGATCGAGGCAATGATATTCACCGGATCCCGAACCAGAACGCCCAGAGTATTCATTATTGAAGCCTCTACTTCACGTACGTCTGTAGTCATTCTCGACATCAGATCGCCTTTTCTTTTTTCAGAGAAATAAGAAATGGACAGTACAGACATTTTGGTGTGCAATGCCCGTCGGATATCCCTAACAACACCTGTTCGTATCGGCACAAGGGTGTATTGTGCCAAATAGCGCGTCAGGTTTTTTAGAAAAAAGGCAATGACAATTCCAATACATATAATTCCCAAAGCATCGGCTTCTCCAACCGTTTCAATAATGCTAGTGAGTTTATACGATAAATAATCATTGATCCATTGTGTAGACATTTCGCCCTCAGGAGCGGTCAATACTTTTTTCTGAGTACCGAAGAGTATTCCCAGGACAGGAATAACCAGGGTGATGGAAAATAAGCCGAAAAGAACCGATAAGATATTCAATAGTGCGTTTAATACGGCTGAATACTTGTATTTGTAGGCGAACTTTAAAATTTTATAAAATGGCTTCATGTAAAGCGTATTCCTTTTCTTAGTTGATTACTGTACTATGCAAAGATAAAATTCAATTTGACATAGGTTTCATCAGTTAGAAGTTTATAAGTTATAAGTACTTAAAGTACCTAAAGTGAAAATTTTAAGTGAGAAGTGATGAGTGATGAGTGATGAGTTTGTCAATTCGTAATACTTAGTACCTGATACCTGATACCTTGTACCTACTACCTTGTACCTAGTACTAAATTCCTATCTTTGTGGCATGGAAAGCACAAGACAGAAAAAGGTAGCCCGTCAAATTCAAAAGGATGTGGCCGAGATTCTCTTACAGAAGACAAGTTCAATTTCACCCGGAGCATTAATTTCGGTTTCAAAAGTACGATTGAGTCCCGATCTGTCTTACGCGAAAGTTTTTTTATCCGTTTTTCCTCTTCAGGATAAGGCTGCTTTTTTAAAGTCTGTGGGTGCGCACAGTTCTGAGATCCGAAATGAGTTGGGGAGGCGTGTGCGTCATCAATTGAGAATTGTTCCCGAGCTGACATTTTATATCGATGACTCATTAGACTATGCCGAAAACATAGATCGTCTGTTGCGAGGCGATGATACAAATTCACCCGAATAATTTTGAATGTTGCTCTTTACATAGCCCGACGCTATTTATTTTCAGCAAAGAGCAAGAATGCAGTAAATATCATTACTGCAATTTCCGTACTTGGTGTTGCCGTAGGTACCCTGGCTTTGGTGGTGGTGCTCTCTGTTTTTAACGGTTTTGAGTCGCTTATTAAATCCATGTATCACGAGGTGAATGCTGATCTTGTGGTGCGTCCTGTGAACTCCAAAAGCTTTTCTTCAGCCTCGTATGATCTTGATGAACTCAAGGCAATTGCGCCCTGGGAAACGATACAGGAAGTTTATGAGGAAAAGGTTTTGCTTCGATTTGATGAACAGGAGCAACTTGCAAAACTAAGAGGTGTAAGGCAGTGGCCATCTGAGGATTCACTAGCCATCGAAAAACACATTTTTAAGGGTCGGAGTTTTAGAGATTATCAGGATCATAAACAGGCCATCGTAGGTCAATCTTTAGCACATACTTTGTCGCTTTCCATAGATCAGTATTACAAACCTTTGAAAGTTTTTGTGCCCAATTTGGATGCTAAAATGGGCTCTTTAAAAGAACGTCCGTTTATCGAGGGTTCCTGGTATATTTCCGGGGTCTATTCTGTTCAGGCAGAGTACGATGCTTCTTATGTGGTTACTTCTTTGGAAGGCGTTCAGCAATTTTTAGACAAGCCTGATATGCTTAGCAGTCTGGAGTTGAACGTAGCAGATCCGGAGAACGTGCAGGAGTCTCTTCAGGAGTTTTTTGGAGCCGACTTTGAGGTTAAAAATCGCTATCAGCAACAAGAATTTTTGTACAAAGTACTGCAGACTGAAAAGTGGGCCATCTTTTTCATCTTAGCTTTTATTCTGCTTATCGCTACGTTTAATATCGTGGCATCCGTGATCATGATCGTTCTGGAAAAGCGCCGAGATATTTCGAGTTTGTGGGCCATAGGAACTCCTGAAATTACCATTCAAAAGATCTTCTTTTACGAGGGGCTGCTCATCACCTTTTTTGGTGGTGGATTAGGTGTTCTTTTAGGTGTTGGGCTGTGTTTGGCGCAGCAAAAATTCGGGTTTATTGAAATGGGAGAACAGGGTTCATTTATTGTGAATGCCTATCCTGTAGAGGTTCAAATGCCGGATGTTTTCTTAATTATGTTTACAGTAATGGCCATAGGTATGTTGATTACATACGTCCCGGTACGGCTTTTAAAGCGTAAGTTTATTCAGGCTTCCTAGCAGAACTGGTAATCAGCAAAGTTCTCTGCAATTTCATCCAATATTTCATAAAGTCTTTCCGGCTCGTCGGTAGTCACCAACTTTTTGCGGTACTCTTTGATGCCAAACATGCCTTTAAAATAATTGGTGTAGTGTCTGCGTGTTTCCACCACTCCGAGTATGGGACCTTTCCACTCCAGAGCACGCTCTAAATGCTGTCTACAGGCCGCTACGCGTTCTTCTATGGTAGGAGGGGTTAACTTCTCACCCGTTTCCAGATAATGCTTTATTTCGTTGAATATCCATGGGTAGCCTATGGAAGCCCGACCGATCATCATCCCGTCAACATCGTAGCGTTCTTTCATCATTTTGGCTTTCTCAGGCGAATCGATGTCTCCATTGCCAAAAACAGGAATCTGCATACGGGCGTTGTTCTTCACCTCAGAGATCAGCGACCAGTCCGCTTCGCCTTTGTACATCTGCTTACGTGTTCGGCCGTGAATGGAGATGGCTTTAATACCCACATCCTGAAGACGCTCGGCCACTTCTACAATGTGCTTACTTTCTTCATTCCAGCCCAGGCGGGTTTTAACCGTAACCGGCAGGTCGGTTGACTTTACGATCTCTTCGGTCATACGCACCATCTTGGGGATGTCCTTTAGAATTCCGGCACCGGCACCTTTACAGGCAACCTTTTTTACCGGACAGCCGTAATTGATGTCGATGATGTCGGGTTTTGCCTGTGCGGTAATTTCTGCCGCTTCGCGCATGGAGTTGATGTCGTAGCCAAAGATCTGAATGCCTATCGGGCGTTCGTATTCGAAGATGTCTAATTTTTGAACGCTCTTGGCAGCGTCTCGGATCAATCCTTCAGAAGATATGAATTCGGTGTACATCAGGTCTGCCCCGTGTTGCTTACAAAGCTCACGGAAGGGCGGATCGCTCACGTCCTCCATGGGAGCGAGTAAAAGCGGGTACGTACCGAGTTCTATATTTCCTATCTTTACCACGATTCAAAAATTTTGGCAAAAATACGAAAAACACATGGAATTAAGCATCATAGAGAAAAGCAGAGGCATCTGGTCGGGAAAAAGTTATTCAGCATTACTGTATTACCTGCCCATTGTCATTTTAGGCGGATTGGTCACTTCTCATATTTTGGGGGCATTTTTTTGTCAGTTGCTGTTTGATATCAGTTTTTTTTCAAGTACCAAGGAAGTTTTTGATCCTGAGAACAAAAAGCTGATCGATGCCATGAAAACCATGCAGTTTTTTAATGCCCTGGGGACTTTTGTCGTTCCACCGATACTATTTCTACACCTCAGAGGATTGAAGTTTTCAGCGTATCTGAAATTGCAAAACCCGATCTCATTAAAAGGTTTGTTTTCTGTTTTGATCATGGCTTTTGCGATGATCCCTTTGGCTAACTTTTTGGGCTTTTTAAATGAAAGTTTGTCATTGCCTGAGTTCTTAAATTTTCTGAAAGTCATTGAAGAGCAGACCCTACAACTTACCGAGCAGTTTCTCATCATGGACACTTACACGGA
>JANXFM010000016.1 GCA_024959975.1 Flavobacteriales bacterium | reverse complement strand
TTTTTCCATGGTCGCTTTTTATTGTGTTTTTGTAAAAATGCTGCGCAAAAATACGATTGTTAATTTAAATGAAAGAAGTTAAAGGTTGAAAATTGTTGGTGGTAGAGTGGTTGGTGGGAATTAAATCCCGATAGCTATCGGAAATGAAACTTTTAACTTTTAACCTTTAACTTTAATTTTCAACTTGTATTTTTGAGAAATGATGAAGAGCAAACTCACAGCTTTAGGAAAACGGATTCATGGAACATAACTTTTCGATGAAAGTCATGCTTTCAGTCGGAAAATTAGTAAGGTTAAGTGATTCTTTCAGAGATAAAAAAACTCTTCATTTAAATCTGAATAAAAATTAACTTTGGCAAATACAGTAGCCATATTACACATAAAATGACTAGAAGTAGTAATGTAATTGAAAGCTTTAGACTTGTTGTTGGCAACAAAAATGTAATTACTAATAAATGGAGTAAAGAACCATTTATTAAGGGTTGGCGATATGGAAAAGGAGAAGCATTAGCAGTAATCAAGCCTGGAACATTACTTGAAATGTGGTATGTTTTAAAAGTTTGTGTTAAAAATGATGTAAGTGTTATCATGCAAGCTGCAAATACCGGTTTAACTGGCGGATCTACACCATTCGGAAACGACTATGATCGTCCTATTGTAATTATAAATACGCTTAGAATAAAATCTATTCATATAATTAAAAATGGAGACCAGATAATAGCGCTTCCTGGAAGTAGTTTGTATGATTTAGAAAATAAATTAAAACCTTTAGGAAAAGAACCACATTCTGTTATTGGGTCAACTTCAATAGGCGCATCAATTATCGGGGGGGTATGTAATAATTCTGGTGGTTCTTTGGTTCATAGAGGACCCGCGTATACTCAATTTGCATTATATGGTAAAGTCAATTCAGAGGGAGAATTAGAATTAGTTAATGAATTGGGTTTAAATCTAGGATCTAGTCCAGAAGAAATATTATATAATTTAGAAAATGAAAATTATACCAATTCAGATTTTGAAGAATCTGATAAACTAGCTTCTGATGATAAATACTCTGAAATAGTAAGAGGGATTGAAGAAGATACGCCATCGCGTTTCAATGCAGATAAAAGATTATTGTATGCTGCTTCAGGAAGTGCAGGTAAAATTGCTGTATTTGCCGTACGTCTAGATACGTATCCAGCACCTAAAAAAAGCAAGGTGTTTTATATTGGCTCGAATAATCCAGATGTCTTTTGGAAAATAAGAAGAGATATTCTTAAAAATTTTAAAGTGTTACCTAGATTGGGGGATTATTTACATAGAGATTGTTACGATGCTGCTAAAAAATACAGTAAAGACACTTTTTTAGTTATTGAAAAATTAGGAACTAACTTTCTTCCAACACTTTTTGAATTTAAAAGAACTGTGGATATTGTAGCAGAGAAATTTAAATTCCTTCCTGAAAAATTTTCTGATAAATTATTGCAGTTTTTAAGCAATTTTTGGCCCAATCATTTACCTAAAAGAATGGAGATTTTTAGAAATCAATTTGAACACCATTGGATCATTGAAATGACCAATGAAGGTATAAATGAAGCCGAGACTTATTTTAAAGATTTTTTTAAAGACAAGGAAGGTGATTTTTTTATATGCAACTCCAATGAAGGGAAAAAAGCCATGCTTCATAGGTATGTTTCTGCAAGTGCGATAGGTAGATATCAGGCTTTGAATAAAAAAAATATTGGAAAAATGATGTCTCTTGATATTGCCTTTCCTAGAAATGAAAAAAAATGGCTCGAAACGCTACCTAAAGACATCAATAATAAAATTGAATTAAAATTTTACTACGGGCATCTATTTTGCCATGTATTTCACCACAATTATATTTTAAAAAAAGGCGTTGATTCTAAAAAATTAAAAGAAGAATTATTGGAAATATATGATAAAAGAGGCGCTGAATATCCTGCTGAACATAATACAGGTCATGAATATGTTGCAAAACCAGTACTTACTGAATTTTATAAAAAATTAGATCCCACTAATTTTTTCAATCCTGGTATAGGACGTACGAGCAAACTTAAAAATTGGAAATGAAGCTCAGCAAAGACCTTTGGAACGAACGCTACCTCAACCAAGATATGGGCTGGGACATCGGACACATCTCTACCCCATTGAAAGCGTATTTCGATCAATTAAAACACAAAGACATAAAAATTCTCATTCCCGGATGTGGGAATGCCTACGAAGCCGAGTACCTTCATCAATTGGGTTTCAAAAATGTATTCCTCATCGATTGGGCGCAAAAAGCACTCGACGATTTCGAAAAAAGAACGCCTGAATTTCCAAAAGAACAACTGATATGCGAAGACTTTTTCAAGCATCAAGGGCAATACGAACTCATCATTGAACAAACCTTTTTCTGTGCCATCACGCCTGACCTAAGAGAAGACTATGTTATTCAAATGAAAAAATTACTCACTGAAAACGGGAAACTGGTGGGGCTGCTTTTTAACGAAAAACTCTACAGCAACCGACCTCCTTTTGGAGGGAGAAAAAGCGATTATGTAAAGCTATTCTCCAAATATTTCAAGCAGGTTAACATGGAGCAGGCATACAATTCTATCACATCCAGAAAGGGAAGAGAGTTATTTATTTCGGTAAAAAACCACCAATAAACATTATTCAAACCGAAAGCTCTTTCATAGACTTCCACCTATTCTTATCTTAGCGATGTAAAGTATTCTATTCCAAATGAGACAACTTATCGAATGTGTACCCAACTTTTCGGAAGGTCGCGACATGGGCGTGATCAAGCAGATTACTGATGCCATTGAAACGGTAGAGGGTGTGAAACTTTTAAATGTAGATCCGGGAAAAGCAACCAATCGTACCGTTGTAACTTTTGTAGGAACCCCACAAGAAGTGATTGATGCGGCATTCTTAGGCATCAAAAAAGCTTCTGAATTAATCGATATGAGTGAGCAGGGTGGCGAACACCCACGTATTGGAGCTACAGATGTTTGTCCCTTAATTCCTATTGCTAATATCGAAATGGAAGAGGTCGTAAAATACGCGCACCAATTAGGGGAACGCATAGGTAGAGAGCTGGGAATTCCGGGGTACTTTTATGAATACGCTGCCAGCACGGAAGAAAGAAGAAATCTTGCCGTCGTTCGGAAAGGGGAATATGAAGGTCTAAAAACGAAATTAGTTGATCCGAAATGGAAACCTGATTTTGGTCCTGCAGAATTTGTTAAGGCAAAACAAACCGGCGCAACGGCCATTTCAGCCCGTAATTTCCTCATTGCCTACAACGTCAACTTAAACACGACTTCTGCACGAAAAGCAAATGCCATTGCTTTTGATGTTCGTGAAAAAGGAAGAATAAAACGAGAAGGTAATATTTCTGAAGGTGCAATTGTCAAAGATGAAAATGGAAACACCTTATGGACTCCCGGTGCACTGAAGTATGTTAAGGCAATTGGCTGGTACATCGAAGAATATGACCTTGCTCAAGTGAGCATGAACCTTACCAATATTAAAGAAACTCCAATCCACATTGTTTTCGAAGAAGTTTCTAAAAAAGCAGAAGCCCGGGGAATTCAAGTTACGGGTTCTGAATTAATCGGATTGATACCGAAGTCTGCCCTACTCGAGGCCGGTATCTATTTTCTGAAAAAAGAAGAAAAGTCTACTTCTGTTCCCGAAAGTGAAATCATTAAAACAGCTATTAAAAGTATGGGGCTGGATGAATTAACTCCTTTCCATCCAAAAGAACGCATCATCGAACACCTGTTGAACGGAGATTTTAACTAAGGTATTAGGTATTAAATTCTGAATTGTCACCAACTGAAAACTCATCACTCATCTAATAATGAAACAACTGCAATAGTTTCTCGGTGAAACGCTTATTCGCCAAGAAATCTTCTTCCAAAGCAGCGGCAAAAGGCACAGGTGTATCTAAACTACCACAACGCATCACCGGTGCGTCGAGCGATTCAAAACAGGCTTCAGAAATAATCGCCGAAAGCTCTCCCCCGATTCCACCATAAACGGTATCCTCATGAAGAATAATTACTTTCCCTGTTTTCTTTACCGAACTTAATATCGCCTCTTTATCCAAAGGAACTAAAGAACGTAGATCAATCAGGTCAGCAGAAATTTCAGAATGTTCATCCAATGCTTTTAAAGCCCAATGAACGCCCATGCCGTAAGTAACAATCGTCAAGTCTTTTCCTTCGCGCAATAAATTAGCTTTTCCGAGTGGAAGGGTGTAATAATCTTCATTTACCTCTTCATACAAGCTTCGGTACAAAGCTTTGTGTTCAAAAAACATCACCGGATTTGGGTCTTCAATAGATGCTGCCAACAGTCCTTTTGCATCGCTCGGAAATGCTGGGTAAACGACTTTCAATCCGGGTGTATGTGCAAACCAGGCTTCGTTCGTTTGTGAGTGGAAAGGTCCTGCTCCCACTCCTGCCCCGCAAGGCATACGCACCACCACATCGGCATTTTGCCCCCAACGGTAGTGAGACTTTGCAAGATTATTAATAATCGGATTGAAACCCGAAGTCACGAAATCACCAAACTGCATTTCTACAATGGCTTTGTATCCTGAAATGGATAGTCCGAGTGCTGCACTCAAAATGGAAGATTCACAAATGGGTGTATTTCTTACCCGGTCTTTTCCAAATTGGGCTGCAAAACCTTCTGTAATTTTAAACACACCTCCATACTCGGCAATGTCTTGGCCCATAATCACCGAATTATCAAAACGCTCCATGGACTGACGCAAACCCTCGGAAATGGCATCTACCATTCGAATATTCTTCTTGACATCACTTACAGGCTTTTGCTCTGTAAAATCATGTGATGCAAAAATATCAGCCAATTCTCTTACCGTATCAGCCGCTACATTTTCTGCTGCATCAGCCAATTCAAGACCTTCTTCAATCTCAGCCTTTACCTCTGCTTTAAAGGCTTTGATAAAATCTTCATCAATAACACCTTCAGCTAATAAAAACGCCTCATAGTTCTTTACAGGGTCTTTTTCAGCCCACACATCCATCAATTCTTGAGGAACATACTTTGTTCCCGAAGCTTCCTCATGCCCACGCATTCGAAACGTCAGACACTCTAATAGTACAGGTTTTGGATGCTTCTTTATCTCTTCAGCGAGTTTCGTAATGGTAGAATGAACTTCCAGAATATTATTCCCGTCAATACGATAAGCGTCCATACCATAGCCAACACCTTTATCAGCAAGACGTTCACAACGAAATTGCTCATTCGTTGGAGTAGACAAACCATACCCATTATTTTCAATGACAAAAATAACGGGCAAGTCCCACACCGAAGCGACATTCAATGCTTCGTGAAAATCGCCTTCACTCGTTCCTCCATCACCGGAAAATACCACACAAACTTGTTTATTGTCTTTCAATTTATTTGCCAGGGCAATGCCATCAGCTAAAGCCAATTGGGGGCCTAAATGAGATATCATCCCAACAATATGATGTGCTTTCGTTCCAAAATGAAAAGAGCGATCTCTACCTTTGGTAAAACCATTTTCTTTTCCTTGAAACTGAGAAAATAATTTACTTAAGGGAATATCCCGACCGGTAAAAACACCTAAATTACGATGCATGGGGAGAATGTATTCTTCCCGATTCAAGGCTTTGGTTACACCAACAGCAATAGCCTCCTGACCAATACCTCCAAACCATTTGGATACCCTCCCCTGACGCAAAAGAATAAGCATCTTTTCTTCAACCATCCTCGGTTTAAGAATAGACTTGTAAAGCTCCTGAAGTTGTGTATCCGTGTATGCTTTTCTATTGTATTGAATTTTCATCGCAATTCTAAAATTTTATGAGACCAAAATATTGAATAAATCCGTATTTTGGCATAATAAAGGTGCTATTTTATGGACTAAATTTAATTTGAGACTTCATAAATGAAAAATCACATCAAACATTTGTCATTCTTATTGCAGTGCTTAATTATTGCTCTAATTTTTTACAGTCTCAGCAGATTCGTCTTTTTCTGCTACACCGCCGATCTGTTTCCTCTGATCTATGAAGATGGTATCTCTGGTGTATTCTGGCAAGGCATACGGTTTGACCTTTCGGCTTTTGCTTATTTAAACATCCTGTTTATTCTCCTGTCAATTGCACCAACCCGAAAAAGAGAGAAAAAAGCCTACCAAAAAGTTCTACGAATCTTATTTATCGGGTTCAATGGATTGGCACTACTCCTAAATCTTACAGATGTTGTAAACGTTCAATTTACCGGAAAAAGAATGACTGCCGACATCCTTTCATTTCTTACACAAGGTGAAGATGCCAATCATGTTACCATAGATTTCATAAAAGATTATTGGTCTTTACTTCTAATTTCTGCAGTATTGATCTATGGAATGAACAAAACTTACAAGTTTATTCAAAACCGACAATTTTTTTTACATCGGTCTAAAATTACTTGGCATACTTATTTATTGCCTCTGTTAACACTTGGTTTAACCGTTTTGGCCATGCGAGGAGGCGTACAACTTCGCCCGATAAAAAATATTCATGCCAGCTATTATGGACAAGGGAAATACGTACCCCTTATTTTAAACGCTCCCTTCAGTATGATCAGTACTTTAGGAGAAAAGGGTATTCGAGAAAAAAAATACTTTAAACCCGAAGAAGCGCGAACATATTTCAATGCTGAAAAAACTTTTAAAAGTGATTCTGCCACTAAAAAGAATGTTGTTATTATTACCTTAGAAAGCTTTTCAAGGGAATACATCGGCTATTACAACAAGTTCGAGGGTTACACCCCGTTTCTGGACAGCTTAATGAATCATAGTCTGGTATGTCATAGTGCCTATGCCAACGGAAAGAGATCTATCGAAGGTATTCCGGCAATACTTTCAGGTATTCCTGCCCTCACAGACAAACCTTACATTCTTTCGCAATACGGAAGTCAAAAAAGTAATAGTATTGCATCCATCTTATCAAAACAATCTTACGATTGCTCTTTTTACCACGGAGGCCATCCCGGAACCATGGGCTTTGATGCCTATGCCGAAATTGCCGAATTTGACTCTTATGTTGACTTAGATGCTTATCCAAATCCCGAAAAAGATTACGATGGGAAATGGGGTATTTTTGACGAACCTTTTCTTCAGTTTTACAAAACTGAATTAGATGCCAAACAAGAACCTTTCTTTTCTACAATTTTCAATCTTAGCTCGCATCATCCGTACACAATACCTAAAGAACATCAGGGTAAATTCCCTAAGGGAGAAATCCCAATTCACGAGAGTATCGGTTACAGCGACTATGCCTTAAAAAGGTTTTTTGAAGAAGCAAAGAAAAGTGAATGGTTTGATAATACCTTGTTTGTTGTAACTGCCGATCACACGTTTAAATCTACCCACAAGGAATACCAAAACTCAAACGGACTTTATGCCATACCCTTAATCTTTTTCAGCCCTAACGATAGTTTAGGCTCAAGCGTTCATAAAGTTTGTCAACAGGCTGATGTACTTCCCAGCATCATCGATTATTTAAATATTGATACCAGCTTCGTAAGCTTTGGAAATTCGATTTGGGACGAAAATGGCTTTGCCGTAAATTATCTTAACAATATCTATCAATACCTGGAAGACGGATATCTGCTGCAATTTAATGGAGAAAAAAGTATGGCTTTGTATCAGATGAAAAATGACTCCTTATTAAAAAACAACCTACTTTTGGAACTTCCTGAGTTAAAACAAGAGATGGAAAATAAACTTAAGGCTTACATTCAAGATTACAATTACCGCATGATAAATAACCAACTGGAATTGGATGTCTAAGAAAAACATACATTTTATTATCAATCCTGTTTCGGGAACGGGAAAGCAAAAGAATATCCTGCAGAAAATCGAAAAAGAGATCGATGCACAGATTTTTAAAACTCACATACATTACACAAAGAGAGAAGATCACGCTACAGAAATAGCCAAAAAACTTTGTAACAATGGTGCAAATATCATTGTAGCAGTAGGTGGTGATGGTACTGTAAATGAAATCGGTCGGACATTGGTAAACAACACTTGTATTCTAGGCATTATCCCTACAGGGTCGGGAAATGGTTTGGCACGTCATCTGGGAATCCCCCAGAATGTAACTAAAGCACTACGATTACTGAACAGCTTGAATTCAAGAAAAATTGACTCCTGTACTGCCAACGATAAATTCTTCATAAATGTTTCGGGAATGGGTTACGATGGTCATATTGCACACTGTTTTGCCAAAAGAAAAAAACGAGGGATGAAAACCTATCTAAAACTTATCCTTTCGGAATGGTGGACGTATTCTGCAAAAAAATATGAAATAGAAATTGATGGGAAATGTGTATTTGATGGCGAAGCCGTACAAATAAGTTTTGCCAACGGAAGTCAATTTGGAAATAATGCCATTGTCTCTCCGGAATCCATTATCAATGATGGTTTAATCGAGCTCTGTGTTTTAAAACCCTTCCATTCTTATGAAATCCCACAACTATTATTGGCCCTGGCTACTCGCCGATTCCATTTAAATAAAAGAATGAAGATCATTAGCTGCTCGCAAGCCATTATCAAAAGTAAACACGCCAAAACACATCTCGATGGAGAACCCAAAAACCTTGG
>JANXFM010000065.1 GCA_024959975.1 Flavobacteriales bacterium | reverse complement strand
GTCAAAGCTAGGCTCCCTTCTATAAGCTCAGGATGACTCTATTATTAATACATTAATTAATTTTAGTAGGTGCTGCGGTAGATTCTGAAACAGATACTCAACAATTTATGTTGCCGATTACTATTCCATTGATTTTTTCGTTTATTGCATTACAAACCATACTCGAAAATCCGGATTGCCCTTTGGCATTTTGGTGTTCTATTATTCCATTTACATCACCCATTGTGATGATGGGAAGATTGCCTTTTGATCCACCCCTGTGGGAAATTGGATTATCGATGGTTTTGTTAATTATTGGGTTTATCTTTACTAGTTGGATTGCAGGTCGTATTTATCGCGTTGGAATCCTCATGTACGGGCAAAAGGTCAATTATAAGACCTTGTGGAAATGGATTAGACAAAGTTAAAAATGAAGAAAATAGGCATCATCGATCTGGGTACCAATACCTTTAATTTGCTTCTTACCGAGGTGAGTGGACAGGACTATACGATTTTGCACAAAAATAAAATTCCTGTAAAATTAGGGGAAGGAGGTATTACGAAAGGGTTTATTGCTTCTAATGCCTACCAAAGAGGGTTAGACGCTTTAAAAACTTACAAAAACACCTTGGCAAAGTTCAAAATTGATGATTATTATGCTGTCGCTACTTCTGCCATCAGAAGTGCTGATAATGGCGCTCAATTTGTGAATGATGCCAGGGAGCAATTGGGTATACATATTAATGTGATTGATGGGAATAAAGAAGCGGAGTTAATCTATAATGGGGTTAAACAAGCTTTAGATCTGGAAGAAAAGCCCAAATTAATTATTGATATTGGTGGAGGAAGTACTGAATTTATCATTGCCAATAACAAGAAAACTTTTTGGAGAAAGAGCTATCAACTAGGAGCTGCCAGGCTATTAGAGACTTTCAACCCTAAAGACCCGATTACTTTGGATGATGTAAACGCGATTGAGGCGCATCTTGCAGATTCCCTGCAAGATATGATTGAGATGGCAGAAGCTTATGAAGTAGATTGCCTGATAGGCTCTTCGGGTTCTTTTGATACCTTAGCAGAAATGATCTCTTGTAAAAATGGAAATCATACTGCTTGGAAAAAAGAAACCTATTTTAATTTTGACATGCGCGAATATAATGAGATCCAGAGCGTAATCTATGGATCTACTATGGAAGAACGCTTAAAAATGGATGGTTTGATCCCCATGCGAGCAGACATGATTGTTATTGCGGTTATTATCATTAATTATATTTTAAATACGCTTACCATCCACGATTTGCGAGTTTCGACCTATGCACTCAAAGAAGGACTTATTGATACATTACTTAGAAATACCCAAGAATGGCAAAAATCCTCATTATAGAAGACGAACAGGCGATTCGAAATGTACTTTCGAATATCATTAGCGAAGAAGATAAAAGCTATGAAGTTGATTTGGCTGAAAACGGATTAGAGGGCTTGGAAAAGCTCACTAAAGATTCTTACGACCTGGTTCTTTGTGATATTAAGATGCCAAAAATGGATGGTATTGAATTGCTTGATAAAGCCATTGAAATTCAACCAGACATTACCATAGTAATGATTTCCGGTCATGGTGACATTGAGACAGCTGTAGATTGTATTAAAAAAGGAGCTTTTGACTACATTTCTAAACCGCCGGATTTAAATCGTTTACTTAACACGGTAAGAAATGGTATTGATCGAAAGAATTTAGTCGTTCAAAATAAAGTTCTTAAGAAAAAGGTTAGTAAGAAATATGAGATGGTGGGGAATTCGCCTGCCTTGGCAAAAATTCACCAAATGATAGATCGTGTAGCACCAACTGATGCTCGTGTTTTGATTATGGGTGCCAATGGTACAGGGAAAGAATTGATTGCTCATGCCATTCATGAAAAAAGTGAGCGGAGTAAGGCTCCAATGGTTGAAGTGAATTGTGCGGCGATACCTTCAGAGCTAATAGAGTCTGAACTTTTTGGTCACGAAAAAGGTGCTTTTACCTCTGCCATAAAACAACGCAAAGGAAAATTTGAAACTGCCGATGGTGGAACACTTTTCTTGGATGAGGTTGGCGATATGAGTTTGAAAGCGCAAGCCAAAGTATTACGAGCTCTTCAAGAGCATAAAATTTCAAGAGTAGGTAGCGATAAAGAAATTAAAGTAAATGTTCGTGTGCTTGCCGCAACAAATAAAGATTTACAAAAGGAGATCAAGGAAGGAAACTTCCGTGAAGACCTTTATCATCGTCTTGGTGTTATTTTGATTAAGAACCCCTCTTTAGACGAAAGAAAAGATGATATCCCGGTTTTAACTACGCATTTTAATAAGCAAATTTGTGGTGAACATGGTATTGCTGAAAAAACCTTTAGCCCTAAAGCTTTAGCAGCTTTGCAAAGCTATACCTGGTCGGGAAATATCAGAGAATTTAGAAATGTAATCGAACGGTTGATTATCCTTTGTTCGGATACGATTAGTAAAGAAGATGTAGAATCATTTGCAGGAAAACAATAAACATGGAAATACCTAAATTTTTAGTTGGAGACAACACAGAATGTCAAGACTCAGTTTTCATTATTCATACTGAGGCTCCTCGTTTTATCTTAAACTTGGATAACGATGATGTAAAATGGTTAGATGATGATCTGCCTGAATTATTAGGGACAGATAATGAAGCTGAGTTAACCACAGCTATTAGCAGTCTTTTGGCAGAAGCGGATGAGTTTTATCAAAGAGAAATTGATCGCTACGAAGAATTAGAAGATTAATTTCATGCATTCAAATAAAAATATACTCATCACTGGTGCGGCGGGCTTTATAGGTTCGCACGTTTTACGGCTGATGGTTTTAAAATATCCCAATTCCAATTTTGTCAATCTCGACTTACTCACTTATGCCGGGAATTTGGAAAATATAAAAGATGTCGAGTCGGCAGCGAATTATACTTTTATAAAGGGTGATATATGTGATGCAGTTTTGGTGAAATCTATTTTTGAGGAACATCAAATTGATGGAGTCATCCATTTGGCTGCAGAGTCACATGTAGACCGATCTATTGAAGATCCTCTGGCTTTTATACAAACCAACGTATTGGGTACTGTGAATTTGTTGAATGCTGCAAAACAAGCATGGCAAAACAATTATGAAGGAAAATTGTTTTATCATGTTTCCACAGATGAGGTGTATGGCTCTCTTGGGAAAACCGGACTGTTTACAGAAACCACATCTTATGATCCTCGTTCACCTTATTCATCTTCAAAAGCGAGTTCAGATCATTTTGTAAGGGCTTATGGAAATACGTATGGATTGCCTTTTGTGATTTCTAATTGCTCAAATAATTACGGGCCGAATCAGTTTCCGGAGAAGTTAATCCCTTTGTTTATCAATAATATTGTTGAAGAAAAAGCTTTGCCTGTTTATGGTGATGGACAGTACACCCGTGATTGGTTGTACGTCATTGATCATGCAATTGCCATTGATGCTATTTTCCACAATGGAAGCGAAGGAGAGACTTATAATATTGGTGGTTTAAATGAATGGACTAACATTGATCTAATCCATCTTTTATGTGAATTGATGGATGAAAAACTTGGAAGGGAAAAAGGATCTTCTTCAAGATTGATTTCTTATGTTAAAGACCGCCCGGGGCACGATAAGCGTTATGCCATTGATGCAAGTAAATTGTGTGATGAGCTAAAATGGCAGCCTACAGTAGATTTTAAAGAAGGACTTTCAAAAACCATTGATTGGTATTTAGATAATTCGGAGTGGCTAGAGCATCTTACTTCTGGAGCTTATAAAGAGTACTACCAAAAGCAGTATGGTTGAAACCAAAAAAACGCTCCGAAGAGCGTTTTTTTTATATTTCAGCCGAGTCTGTCGGTATTTGTCGATTCACTTTTTTAACCAATCCCTGAAGGACTTTTCCCGGACCTACTTCTGTGAAGCCGGAAACACCATCAGCGATCATTTGCTGCATGGTTTGTGTCCAACGTACAGGAGCTGTCAATTGGGCGACCAGATTTTCCTTGATCTCATCAGGGTTTGTAATTGCAGAGGCAGTTACGTTTTGGTAAACGGGACAAACCGGTGTGTTGAATGTTGTTGATTCAATAGCTCGAGCTAATTCTGCACGAGCAGGTTCCATTAATGGAGAGTGGAATGCACCTCCTACCGGAAGAACTAAAGCTCTGCGGGCTCCCGCTTCTTTTAATTGTTCACAAGCATCGTTCACTGCATCTACAGCACCGGAAATAACTAACTGCCCCGGGCAGTTATAGTTTGCTGCCACCACAATGCCGTCAACTTTTTCGCAGATAGCTTCAACGACTTCGTTTTCTAAGCCTAAAATAGCAGCCATGGTAGAAGGTTCGGCTTCACAAGCTGCCTGCATGGCAAGAGCTCTTTTAGAAACTAATTTCAAACCATCTTCAAAAGCTAAAACACCTGCAGCAGTCAATGCAGAAATTTCACCCAAAGAATGACCTGCGACCATTTCAGGTTGAAAACGATCACCTAATAATTTAGCCAGAATTGTAGAGTGTAAGAAAATGGCCGGTTGCGTAACCTTGGTTTGCTTTAATTCTTCAGCCTCACCTTCGAACATGATGTCTGTAATACGGAATCCCAAAATATCGTTGGCTTGTTCGAATAATACTTTTGCTTCTTCTGAAGCTTCATATAGGTCTTTGCCCATTCCTGTGAATTGAGCTCCCTGACCCGGAAAAACGTATGCTTTCATATTTTGTCTTCAGCAATCAGCTGTCAGCAATCAGCCTCCAGCTTAATTATTTTCTAATTTATACCTCGTACCTTATACTTAGTACCTTTTTTATCTACTCAATCCTTTCACCAAACTCATAAATTCCTGACGCGTGATATCTTCTTCCATAAAGGCTCCCGAAAAGGCAGAGGTCGTGGTAATTGAATTTTGTTTTTGAACCCCACGCATCTGCATGCATAAGTGTTGTGCTTCAATACAAACGGCTACACCTTGAGGTTTGAGGGTTTCATGAAGACAGTCGCGGATTTGATCTGTTAAACGCTCCTGAACTTGTAATCTTCTAGAGAAAGCATCTACCATTCGTGGAAATTTACTTAAGCCTACAATATGTCCGTTGGGGATGTAGGCGATGTGGCATTTCCCAAAGAAAGGCAGCATGTGGTGCTCGCAAAGCGAATACAATTCAATGTCTTTTACAATAACCATCTCATCGTATTTCTCGGAAAACATGGCAGACTTTAGAATTTCAGTAGGATTCTGTTCATAACCCTGCGTTAAGAATTGCATGGCTTTAGCAACACGCTCAGGAGTTTTTATTAAACCTTCACGATTTGGGTCTTCACCAATGTTTTCTATAACTTCTTTGTAGTGTGAAGAAAGTGATTTGGTACATTCTTCATCGTAGTGTTCTATTTTCTTGTAGCCCATATTATTCTCCGAAATATTCTACAAAATTATTTTCTGTCTCTTGAATTTTTATGCAGTGTAATTCTACACCAATAGCTTTTATGGGAGCTGATAACTGCTTCCATATCTCAATCGCTAAAACTTCGGTAGAAGCCATTTTACCTTTCATAAATTCTACATCCAAATTGATGTTTTTATGATCGAGTTTGTTGATGACTTTTTCTTTAATTAAAGGACTTAAATCTTTTAGGTTAACGACGAATCCTGTCTCCGGATTCACCTGTCCTTTTACTGTAACATAAAGAACAAAGTTGTGTCCGTGCCAATTTTCATTAGAACAAGGACCAAAAACCTCCAGATTTTTAGTTGCATCCCATTCCGGGTGTGATAATTTATGTGCTGCGCAAAAGCGCTCTCTTCTCGTGATGTAGATCATCCTCTCCGTTGATTTAATGCTGCAAAGATAGTTAATTTTGGTTGTTGGCTGTTGGTTGTTGGTCCTTGGTTGATATGTTGTCATAGATAGGCTTTCAGTGCGTATTTTTTGAGTTTTTTTATTCCTGATAATTTAAATTGTTTTTCGAGTGTAGTCTTTAATCGACTGTCTGGATGTAAGGCGGCATGACTTTTTTTGAAATAATTATTACTAACAACTTCCAACCAACAACCAACAACTATTTATTATCTTTGAGTTATGAGAACACTTATTGTATCGGCAACGCATCTGGAATTGAAACCGCTTTTAGAGGAGGCGGTGAAGGTCAATCGCGTAGATGATAAGTTAAGTTCGTATAATTTAGATGGAAAAGAGTTTGACTTGTTGTGTACGGGTGTTGGGATGGTGGCAACTTCTTTTCATATGGGTAGAGTACTATCTTCTCATAAGTACGATAGAGTAATCAATGCAGGAATTGCAGGTTCCTTTGAAAAGAATATCCCTTTGGGAACTGTAGTAGAAATAGTAGAAGATCAGTTCCCCGAAATGGGAGCTGAAGATGGAGAACATTTTTTATCTCTACTGGATTTAGAACTCATTGAGGCGGATGACTTTCCTTATCAGTCTGGTGTTTTAAGTAATACACAGGGAATTAGGAGTTTGACTTATCCAAAAGTGAGGTCGATAACAGTAAATACGGCTCATGGCTCCGAAGAGCGAATAGCAAGAACTGAGCAACGATTCCGACCTCAGGTAGAAAGCATGGAGGGAGCGGCATTTTTTTATGCTTGCAAAACGGCTAAGATTCCATGCGTTCAAATTCGGGCTATTTCTAATTATGTGGAAAGAAGAAATAAAGCTTCTTGGGATATTCCAATAGCAATACAAAGGTTGAGTACTGAGATATTGAAATTAATTTAATTTAATAATGAAGAAACTGAGTATAGGGTTTTCTCCTTGTCCTAATGACACCTTTATTTTTGATGCATTAATTCATGGTAAAATTGATGCCGAGGGATTAGAGTTTGAGGTACACATGGCGGATGTAGAAGAATTGAATCAAAGGGCTTTTCGTGGTGAGTTAGATGTTAGTAAATTGAGTTATCATGCTTTTTTTCATGTTTTAAAAGAATATGTAATGATGGATTCAGGTTCAGCTTTGGGGAATAATTGCGGGCCTTTACTAATAAAAAATCAAGGAGTATCAGCCCCTGTAGATAACGCTTTAATTGCTATTCCGGGAAAATACACGACTGCAAACTTTTTATTGAATTATGCCTATCCCGAATTGCAAAACAAAAAAGAAATGCTTTTTTCGGATATTGAATCAGCAGTAAAAAAGCATGAAGTTTCTGCAGGGTTGATCATACACGAAAATCGTTTTACCTATGCCGACAGAGGTTTTG
>JANXFM010000121.1 GCA_024959975.1 Flavobacteriales bacterium | reverse complement strand
GAGCGTTAAGAGATGCTAAGGTGATTCTTTATGATGCCTTGGTGAATCCGGAGTTGTTGAAAGCAGCCAGTGATAGTGCTTTAAAAATTTCCGTAGGGAAAAGAGCAGGTCAGCATTTATTTACGCAAGACGAGATCAATGAGTTGATCGTGAAATATGTGAAGCAGGAAGGTGATGTTGTCCGATTAAAAGGAGGAGATCCTTATGTTTTTGGAAGAGGTTACGAAGAGAAGGAGTATGCTGAATTACACGGGATAGAAACGGAATACATTCCCGGAATTTCCAGCGCCGTTGCCTTAACGGGACTTCAGGACATTCCATTAACCAGACGTGGTATTAATGATGGCTTTTGGGTGATTACCGGGACAAAAAGAAACGGGAATTTATCGAAGGATGTTTCTTTGGCGGTACAGTCGAGTGCCACAGTAGTCATATTAATGGGCTTACGTAAAATTGAGGAGATCGCAGACCTGTATTCTAAAGAAGGTCGTTCAAATTATCCGATCGCCGTGATTTACAACGGCTCATTACCGAACGAGAAAATTTTTGTAGGCAAGATTTCTAACATCGTTGAAAAGATGAAGGAAGACCCACAAACGGGACCGGGAATTATTGTGATCGGTGAAGTGGTAAAATTACACCCTGAATACGTCTACAACTTTGTGAATCAAAATTTTGTTGAACAATTAAGAGAGCAGTCTTATGGAAACAAATAAAGGTCAAAATCAGCTTTTTCCGATTTTTCTGAAACCGGAAAAACTACAATTTTTAATTGTTGGTGGAGGAAATTCAGCATCAGAGAAGTTGCGGTTTTTGTTAAAAAGCAGCCCAACAGCAACGATTCGTTTGGTGGCAGAAAAGGTGTCTAAGGAAATACTATTACTTGTTGTAGGACACCCTCAGGTAGATCTGCGACTGAGAAATTTTGAGAACATCGACCTGGAAGGAGTGGACATTTCCATTATTGCTACCGACGATAAAGAACACAATCTGGCTATCAGAAAAGAATCGAAACGCAGAGGTATTGTTACCAACGTTGCAGACACTCCGGCTTTATGTGATTTTTATTTGGGTTCTATTGTAACCAAAGGGGACCTGAAAATAGGCATCTCTACCAATGGGAAGTCGCCAACGATGGCAAAGCGTATTCGACAACTTTTTGAAAAATATTTGCCGGAAGACCTACCGGGTTTGTTAACAAACATGCATTTGTTTAGAAAGACCCTAAAAGGGGACTTTTCGAGCAAAGTAAAAACACTGAATAAATTGACAGAAGACCTGGTTAAAAATAATGAGGTAACCAAAGAGCATAAGACCGGTAAAGGGCATCAGTCATCGGTTGCAAGTTATCGCCGATACATTGCTACCGGTTTACCTGCTCACTGGGGAAATTGATTTCGCATTTTAGATGGTAGTAGAAAACGCATTTTTTTAAAGAAAGCTTTTGGAATCGAATGAGTTTGGCCTACTGATCAACAAAGAAAAAAAGATCTAATATGGAACTGACAGAAGAAAAAGGAGTACATCAATTTAGTTTACTGGAAGGCTTATCACAACTGGAAAAGTTTGTTGGTAATACACCGCTTTATCCATTAAACAGAGTATTTCAGAAGCCGGGAGTTAAAATTTATGCGAAGCTTGAATGGCAACAGTTTGGTTCGAGTGTGAAAACCAGAGCTGCATACAACATTGTTAAGGATGCCATTTTTACGGGTAAACTTGACAGAGCGAAAACACTCCTTGACGCATCAAGTGGGAATACAGGTATTGCCTATGCATCTATTTGTAGTGCTTTAGGCATTTCAGTGACCTTGTGTATTCCTGCAAATGCATCTATTGAACGTATTAGAAATTTAAAATCTTTAGGTGCAGAGGTTGTTTTAACATCTGAATTGGAGTCTACCGACGGAGCCCAAAATAAAGCCAAAGAAATGTATGAAGCCAATCCTGAGAAGTATTATTATGCCGATCAGTATGGTAATGATAATAACTGGAAGGCGCATTATGAAACTACAGGACCTGAGATTGTTAATCAATTAGAGCAGGAAAACATTACTCATTTTGTTGCAGGATTAGGTACTTCCGGAACATTGCGTGGTGTAGGGGAATTCTTGAAAGAATACGATTCCGAAGTGCATTTAGTGGCTCTTCAACCCGATTCGGCATTGCACGCTATCGAAGGATGGAAAGACATGGAAACAGCTATGGTTCCTAAGATCTTTGATGCAAAACAACCGGATTACACCCTAGAGGTTTCTACGGAACAATCTTTTGCTATGTTGAAAGAAATAGCCGAGAAAGAAGGCTTATTGATAGGCCCTTCGGGTGCGGCAAATTTGGCGGGAGCCATTAATTTGGCAAAGGGAATTGACCAGGGAGTTATTGTCACTGTATTTCCGGATAGTGCCGACAAGTACAGTGAGGTTTACGAACAACTTTTTAAATAGGAACGGATGAAAGAAGTAAGATTTACAGACCAGGCAATTGAGGAAATGCACAAGCATTTGGTGGCGAGCTACCCACACGAAGGATGTGGCTTTTTTTACGGTAAAATTGGAGATCGAAAGGAAGTCGTTGAAATTCGTGAAGTAGAAAATCAAAATAAAACCAATCCGGAGCGAATATTTGAAATAGCCCCCATCGATTATGTGAAAGCAGAGCGTTATGCGATCGAGAACGATTTGGATCTGATTGGCGTTTACCACTCACACCCAGATCATCCTGCAGTACCTTCCCCAACCGATTTGAAATTTGCTCAGCCTAATTTCTCTTATGTGATCGTATCCATTGTGAAAGGTGAAGTAGCAGCGACCTCATCATGGACCCTTAATGAGTCCAATAAATTCATTCAAGAACCCGTTTTCGACAACGTAGAAAAACAAATAACAAATCTTTAAAAAATTAAGATCATGGCAAAAGTAATTATCCCAACACCCTTGAGAAAGTTTACAGATAATCAGGCTTCATTCGAAACGAATTCTGAAAATGTTTACGAAGCGATTAAAGCCCTGTCAGGAGCCTTTCCGGAGATCCAGAAGCACGTTTTTGACGAGCAAGGTCAAATCAGAAATTTCTTGAGAATTTATTTAGGTGATGAAGACATTAATGTTCTTGACAAAGAAAAAACAAGCCTAAAGGCAGATGATGTACTTAGCATCATTCCTGCTATTGCGGGGGGTAAAAACTAAAGGTCATGGCACAGGAAACATTTAGTAAAGAAGAGCTTTCGCGTTACAGCAGGCATTTAATTATCCCTGAGTTTAATATCGAAGGACAGCGAAAACTCAAAGCAGCCAAAGTACTGGTTGTTGGTACCGGTGGTCTGGGCGCCCCATTGCTTCAATATTTGGCGGCTGCAGGTGTAGGAACTATTGGTGTTTTAGATTTTGATGTTGTGGAAGATTCTAATTTACAACGTCAGGTGTTATTTTCTACCAACGATATTGGCAAGCCAAAAGTATTGGCGGCAAAAGAGCGTTTAGAAGGTTTAAACCCCTACATAAACATTGTAACACACAATGTTCGTTTGAGTTCTGAAAATGCTTTGGACATCGTTAAAGACTATGATCTGGTTGCCGATGGAACGGATAATTTCCCAACGCGCTATCTTGTAAATGATGCCTGTGTATTGCTTGGTAAAACAAATGTGTACGCTTCTATTTACCGCTTTGACGGACAGGTTTCAGTCTTTAATTACAAAAATGAAGACGGTGTTTTAGGACCGAATTACAGAGACTTGTTTCCATCGCCACCACCACCGGGATTAGTCCCAAGTTGTGCCGAAGGTGGAGTTTTGGGCGTATTGCCCGGAATTGTAGGGTCTTTACAAGCCAATGAGGTGATTAAAGTAATTACCGGTGTAGGAGAGCCTCTGGTAGGACGCTTATTCCTTTTTGATGCCATGAATTTTGAAACCAGAACGGTAAAAGTTCACCGCGACGAGAACAATCCTTTGAACGGGAAAAATCCGACAATTACAGCACTTGTAGATTACCAGGAGTTTTGTGGTATGAACCAGAATAATGAGGATGATATTAAGAAAATTTCAGTTCAGGAATTCTTAGAGCTTCAAAAGAGTGAAGAGCCATTTCAGCTGATTGATGTTCGTGAGGATTTTGAATACGAGATAGCCAATATTGAAGGGCTTCATATTCCACTTGCGGATGTAGAAGAGGAAGTCGATCAAATTGTATCCGATCGAAAAGTAGTCATTCACTGTAAGTCCGGTGGGAGAAGTAAAAAAGCCATCGAGCTTTTAGAAAAGGAATTTGGATTTTCAAATTTGTACAATCTGACCGGAGGTGTTGACGCTTATTTTGATGTGGTTGACGCGAACTAGAGAATAAACAAAAAGGATGTTGAACGATAAGAACACACAATACACATCGCTCGGTCTGGAAGATCGATTGAGAGCCTTGTATCTTGAATACAAGCCTGAGGAGGTTTTGGTGACTTCATCTTTTGGAGCATCTTCAGCCTATTTGCTGGGTGTGATCTCAAAAGTAAATCCTACTCAAAAAGTTCATTTTATTGATACAACTTTTTCGTTTCCGGAAACACTAAGCTACAAGAAAAAGTTAGCTCGAAAATTGAAACTTGAGGTCGTGGATGTGAAACCCGATCAAATCGAGAATGAGTTTACCATAAAAGATGAAACCTGGACTAAAAACCCTGATTGGTGTTGTTCGTTAAACAAAGTAAAGCCTTTAGAAAAGTTGAAGTTGGGATACAAAGTCTGGATATCGGGATTGATGGCTCATCAAAATGATCATCGTTCCGGTAAGGAGCTTTTTGAGCTTCAGGATGGCGTTTTAAAATTTCATCTTTTGTTAGACAAAAGCGACAGCGATATGAAGGAATTTATTTCTGAGAACAACCTGCCTAGGCATCCTTTACAACTATGTGGTTACAATTCTATTGGATGCTTTCACTGTACAAAGAAAGGAGAAGGTAGAGAAGGAAGATGGGTTGGAGCCCAAAAAACGGAATGTGGATTGCATTTAAGCTAAGAAAATGACATTGGAAAAAGAAAATACAGAAATTCAAAAAGTACTTGAGAAAGTTACCATACTCTATGCAGGAGACTCGGGAGATGGGATACAGCTTATTGGGAACCAGTTTACCAATAATACAGCACTTTACGGGAACGACCTAAGTACATTCCCGGATTTCCCTGCCGAAATTAGAGCCCCTTTGGGAACTTTAGCAGGAGTTTCGGGCTTTCAAATAAACTTTGGGAACGTGGAAGTCTTCACCCCCGGAGATCTGTGTGATGTATTGGTAGCCATGAACGCGGCATCGTTAAAGAAAAACCTTTCGAGGTTGAAAAAACGCGGTACCATCATCGTTAATACGGCCGGTTTCGACAAAAAGAATTTGCGATTGGCAGGGATTGATCCGGCGGACAATCCATTAACCAATTCAAGTCTGGAAGGCTTTAAGGTACACGAGATTGACATTACCAAAATGACTCGGGAGAATCTTAAAGAATCTTCTTTAGGATCAAAAGAAAGAGATCGTTGTAAGAACATGTTTGTGCTTGGATTTATTTACTGGATCTACAACCGTTCTCTAGACTCTACCATTGATTTTCTTGAGCTTAAATTTAAGGGCAAACAAGAGGTTTTAAAGGCCAATTTAAAAGTACTTAAATCGGGGTATCATTTTGCGGATACCAGCGAGACTTTCTCAAATCGATTTGAAATAAAACCTGCTGAAATGGAGGCCGGCCAGTATCGAAATATCATCGGTAATCAAGCTACAGCCTTAGGTTTAATAGCTGCCGCTCATCGTTCAGAAATGAATTTGTTTTACGGGGGTTACCCGATTACGCCCGCTTCAGACATTTTACATGAGTTGGCAAAGCACAAAAATTTTGGGATCAAGACCTTTCAGGCTGAAGATGAAATTGCCGGGGTTTGTTCGGCTATCGGAGCTTCCTTTGGAGGAGACCTGGCTATCACGGCCTCATCAGGACCGGGCGTTGCCCTAAAAGCTGAAGCAATAGGTTTGGCTGTGATGATGGAACTTCCTTTGGTAGTAATTAACGTGCAAAGAGGAGGACCATCAACCGGATTGCCGACGAAAACGGAGCAATCCGATCTATTACAGGTAATGTACGGTAGAAATGGGGAAGCCCCTATGCCGGTCATTGCGGCACAGTCGCCATCCGATTGTTTCGAAATGGCTTACGAGGCTTGTAGAATTTCTGTTGAACACATGACTCCCGTTTTTCTTTTAACAGATGGTTACATTGCCAATGGTGCTGAGCCGTGGAAATTTCCTTCGGCTGAAGCCTTGGAACCCATAGCGCTTAAAGTTAAAGATCCAAGAGCAGAAGAGGATGCTCCTTATTTACCTTACAAGCGTAATGAAGATCTTGTTCGTGAATGGGCAATACCCGGAACCCCCGGCGTAGAGCATCGTTTAGGAGGTTTGGAAAAAGACAAGGAAACAGGGAATGTTTCTTACGAGCCGGAAAATCATCAGGAGATGGTGAAGATAAGAGCTGCTAAGGTAAACCGAATTGCCAAGCATATTCCGAAGCAGGAATTGGACAGTGGAACAACAAACTCAAAACTATTGATTCTGGGTTGGGGATCTACTTATGGAGCGATCAAAACGGCAGCCAAAGAACTTAAGTCGGAAGGTGTGGATGTGGCACATGCACAGATCAGATACATACATCCCTTCCCTGAAAATTTAGGAGAAATCTTGTCGAATTTCGATCAGGTAATTATTCCCGAATTGAATGATGGGCAATTGATAAAGTTGATAAGAGATCGCTACCTGATAGATGCAAAGGGATTAAATAAGATCAAAGGCTTACCCTTCCAGGCACAAGAGATCAAAGAAGAAGTTTTAAACCACTTAAAGTAAA
>JANXFM010000191.1 GCA_024959975.1 Flavobacteriales bacterium | reverse complement strand
ACAAAGACAGCGTAGAAGATCTGGTTCGTAAAGGACGTGATATTGAGAAAGTCGTTCTTTCGAGAGCGATTTGGCACCACACAAACAGGTGTATATTATCTTATGCGAACCGAACGGTGATCTTTGAATAAAAAGGGTTGATCGTTGTTGGTGCGTCATTCTGAACCTGCCTTTGCCGGCAGGCAGGCTCGTTTCAGAATCCCATAGGTAACGTACTTAATCTTTTAGAATGGACAATTGACAACGAATAATTGTTAGGCAGGAGAAAGAAATTTAGCACAAGTCATTGTGCCCGATAGCTATTGGGATTGTCGAAGAGTAAGCCCACCAGAGGTAGGAAATTTTGTAGAAGTATGGTAATTGAAAAAGCACGCCGCTCTTCGACAAGCTCAGAGTGACATGCTTTTTTAGGTAAAAATTATTACTGTTTCAAAGCTTCGGCACCACCAACGATCTCGAGGATCTCATTGGTAATTGCTGCCTGACGTTGACGGTTGTAAGTTAATTTTAATTCAGCTTTTAATTCCTGGGCATTATCGGTTGCTTTGTGCATGGCTGTCATGCGGGCACCGTGCTCAGAAGCGTGAGAATCTAAAAGTGATTTATAGAATTGGATCTTTAAAGACTTAGGAATTAAATCAACAACAATAGATGTTTTTGAAGGTTCAAAAATGTAATCAGCGTTTACATTAACAGCTTCATTTTCGTCTGCAACGACAGGAATAAACTGCTGGGTAATTACTTCCTGAGTTGCTGCATTTTTAAACTCGTTGTAGATAATGTCCACTTTGTCGAATTGTCCTTCAACAAAAGCGTCCATTACTTCCTGAGCCATTACGGCAACATGCTCATAATTCAAGTCGTTAAAAATTTCCGCATTTGAATTAAACACAGTGTGTTTTCCGGTAAAATAGTCAGCCGACCTCTTACCAATGGCGTAGACCTGCACCTCTTTTCCTGCGTATTCTTTAATGCGCTTTTCAGCAGCCTTAAAAATATTTGCATTAAAAGCACCACATAAGCCACGATTGGAAGCAATGGCAACGATCAAAACCTTTTTGGTTTCTCTTTCCTGGCTGTAAACACCTTCGGCAGACCCTTCAAGAGTAGAACTAATGTTAACTAAGATCTCACGTAACTTTTCAGCATAAGGGCGCATTTGAGTAATCGCGTCCTGAGCTCTCTTTAATTTTGCAGCCGACACCATTTTCATAGCGCTGGTAATTTGCATCGTAGAAGCTACGGAGGTGATCCTGGTACGTATTTCTTTTAAGTTAGCCATTTGAAAATCTATTGAAAGTGAAGGCCGAAGCCTTCACCAGTTCAGTCTTATTCGTATTTAGATGAAATTTCAGCTGCTGCACTTTCGATAGCGGCTGTTGCTTCATTAGTCAATTTACCTGCTTTTAAAGACGCCAATTCAGCAGCGTATTTATTTCTCATGAAAGACAAGAGTTCAACTTCAAATTCTTTTACTTTCCCTACAGGTACTTTAGACATCAGGTTTTTAGTACCACAGTAAATGATGGCAACTTGTTCTTCCACCGGAAGTGGAGAGTTTAAGCCTTGCTTTAACATCTCTACGTTACGCTTACCTTTGTTAATTACCAGTAAAGTGGCATCATCAAGGTCGGAACCGAACTTGGCAAATGCTTCCAGTTCACGGAACTGTGCCTGGTCAAGTTTTAGCGTACCTGCAACTTTCTTCATCGATTTAATCTGTGCATTACCACCAACACGCGATACAGAAATACCTACGTTAATAGCAGGACGAACACCAGAGTTGAATAAATCAGCTTCTAAGAAGATCTGACCATCAGTAATCGAAATTACGTTTGTTGGAATGTATGCAGAAACGTCACCGGCCTGAGTTTCGATAATTGGCAGAGCAGTTAATGAACCACCACCTTTAACGATACCCTTAATGGATTCCGGAAGGTCATTCATGCCCTGAGCAATAGCATCAGAAGCATTGATTTTCGCAGCACGTTCTAATAATCTTGAGTGTAAGAAGAATACATCACCCGGGTATGCTTCACGTCCCGGAGGGCGTCTTAATAGAAGCGATACTTCACGGTATGCAACTGCTTGTTTAGAGAGATCATCATATACAATTAATGCATGACGACCGGTGTCGCGGAAGAATTCACCAATGGCAGCACCCGCAAACGGAGCATAGAACTGCATTGGAGCAGGGTCAGAAGCGTTTGCAGCAACAATAACCGTATAGGCCATTGCACCGGCTTCTTCTAATGTTTTAACGATGTTTGCTACCGTAGAACCTTTTTGTCCAATGGCAACATAAATACAGTAAACAGGCTCGCCGGCCTCGTAGAATTCTTTTTGGTTGATGATGGTATCGATGGCCACAGAAGTTTTACCTGTCTGACGGTCACCAATGATCAACTCACGTTGTCCACGCCCAATAGGGATCATGGCATCTACGGCTTTAATACCTGTTTGTAATGGCTCATTTACCGGTTGACGGTAAATTACACCCGGAGCAGTTCTTTCAAGAGGCATCTCGTAAGTTGTTCCCGAAATAGGACCTTTACCATCGATTGGGGTACCTAAAGTATCCACAACACGACCTAACATCCCGTCACCTACATTGATAGAGGCAATGCGAGATGTACGCTTAACGGTATCTCCTTCTTTAATGCCTTTAGATGACCCTAATAATACAGCACCAACATTGTCCTCTTCGAGGTTCAATACGATACCTTGTAAGCCGGATGGGAATTCAATTAATTCTCCGGAACTTACATTGCTAAGTCCGTATACACGCGCAATACCATCTCCTACCTGAAGAACGGTACCTACTTCAGCAATCTCTGCCTCAGTTTTAAGGCCTGAAAGTTGCTCTCTTAATATTGCTGATACTTCAGCTGGTTTAACACTTGCCATAATTTAGACCTCTTTTATGTGCGGGTTGGAAACAAATTCTCTTTTTAACTTTTGTAGCTTGTTCGCAACGCTTGAGTTAAACTCACGGTCGCCAACACGAAGAACAAATCCGCCGATAAGGCTTTCATCTACACGTTCTTCTACCTGAACAGTTGCATCACCTACAACCGACTTCAGTTGAGTTAATACTTGCGTTCTTATATCTTCAGTAATTGCAGTAGCCGTAGTTACACTTGCCGTTACAATATTTTTAGACTCATTGTAAAGATGAATGAAGTTCTCAGTAATTGCACCTAAAATAGCCTCACGTTTCTTTTCCGTAACGATATTAATAAATGCTAAACTAAGCTCCGAAACTTCTTTTGCGAAAATTTCGTTAAGGATCGCGCTTTTCTTGTCGGTTTTAACAATAGGGCTTTTCAGCATATTGCTAAAGTCATGACTTTCCTCGCAAACCGACTTTATCGTCAGCATATCTTCTTTTACCTGCTCAAGAACCTGACGCTCTTGGGCTAAAGAAATCAAAGATTTCGCATAACGCTGTGCAACTCTGGTTTCCTTCATCTTGTTTTAGTTAAGCTTTACATCTTTAAGCATCTCGGCGATGTAAGCATTCTGTTTGTCAGAATCTTTTAATTCAGCCTTCAGCACTTTCTCGGCAATCTCGACAGATAAAGCACCTACAGAATTTTTCAACTCTGAAATAGCGGCCGTTTTTTCGTTTTCGATAACGGCTTTTGCAGAAGCGATTATTTTATCTGCTTCTTCTTTAGCGCTGTTTTTAGCGTCAGAAACAATGTTTGCTTTAATGTCTCTGGCTTCTTTCAACATTTCATCTCTTTCGGCACGAGCCTCTTTTAAGATGCGTTCGTTATCAGCTTTTAAATTTGACATCTCATCACGAGCGTTTTCAGCAGCAACCAGTGCTTCTTCTATACTCTTGTTTCTGGCATCCACATTATTCAAAATTGGAGTCCAGGCCATTTTTTTCAATAAAAGCATCAAGATGATAAAGACTACGGAAGTCCAAAATATCAACCCAAAGCCGGGAGTAACTAAATCCATTTCTTTTGTTTTAATGTTTCAACATCCATACAATTAATGCAAACAATTAAGGCTGTAGCAAAAATCATATTCGTTTTAACTATATCCAACCCAATATCTAATACTGCTCAATCAATACTGATCGCACCTACAGAGATTGGGGAATTTTTTAGTTTTTTAAATAAATAAAAACCCGCACCCGAAGGTGCGGGTATTATTTTACTTCATCAAAGCAACAACAACCGCGAATAAAGCAACACCCTCAATCAGGGCCGCTGCAATAATCATGTTTGTTTGAATTTTCGATGTAGCCTCAGGCTGACGAGCAATAGCTTCCATTGCTGATCCTCCGATGTTACCGATACCGATACCTGCGCCAATCGCGGCAAGTCCTGCACCTATAGCTGCAAAAGCTCCAAAATCCATTTCTTTATTTTTTTAGTTAATGAATGAATGAAATTACAAATTAATGGTGTTCCTGAATTGCCTGACCAATAAACAACGCTGACAACAACGTAAAAATATAGGCTTGCAACAAAGCAACTAAAAGCTCCAGTGTGTACATAAACAACACAAATCCAACCGACACCGGGGCTATAAAAATTGATTTAAATACAAAAATCAATGAAATTAAACTCAATATGATAATGTGACCCGCAGTAATGTTTGCAAACAAACGGATCATTAATGCGAAAGGTTTCGTTAAAATCCCAATAATCTCAATGGGCACCATAATAGGGTACAATGCTTTTGGTACAGGAGGCAAGAAAATATGCTTCCAGTAGTCTTTATTTGCTGAAAAGTTGGTAATCAATAAAGTGAAAACAGACAGAACGAGTGTCACGGCAATGTTTCCTGTTAGATTTGCTCCACTAGGAATTAGTCCTAATAAATTATTGAAGAAAATAAAGAAAAAGACGGTTACTAAATATGGGATGTATTTTTTGTGTTTTTTCTCGCCAACATTAGGGATAATGATGTCTTCTCTAATAAACACGACAATCGGTTCTAAAAAAGCAAGAATTCCTTTAGGCGCTCCCGGGTTTTTTCTGGCAGATCTTCCGGCTGCTCCAAAAAGACTTAGGAGTAGTACTACGGATAATAGCATGGAAAAAACATTCTTGGTTATGGAAATGTCTATTGGTTTTACTGCATTTAACGGGTGGTGATGCTCATCAAATTCCAAAGATGAAGCACCTTCATTTAATTGATAAATTTTTTCGTGGTATTTCACAAAATTCTCCCCGTTTTTTGAAACCACATAAGTTCCGTCGTCATTGTGGTGAAATGCACATGACATAAAACAGGTAAGACCATTGTCAGTAAATAAAATGATGGGAAGCGGTAACGAAACAGCGTGTTTTACTCCTGCTTCATCGGTATAGTCAAAAAAGTGAAAATCATGCGCATCAGAAATGTGGTGCATGATCATTTCAACGCTATTGAATTCTTCTTCATTATTGTTGTTGTTGTTGTGTTCTTTTTCAGCTGCCTTGGCATTAACACAAGACAAAAGCACTACAATACTAAAGATGACTTCTCTTAGAAGCTTTTTCATAATGTTTTTAAGCTGTTAGTTTGACTACTTAAAATTCGTGGCAAAAATAGAGATTATTTTTTAAATAAAATGTAATTATTTAAAGTAATTAAATCCATTGTAGTTGTTCGGGAAAATTGACTTTTCAACAGGTATTGAAAACTACATATTAAGTTTAGTTGTTGAGTCTTTTTACAGCGATCACCGCATCATAAAAAAGATATATGAAATAAATAAAGACAAATTGTAAAGCGAAATTTTCGACATTGGGATTCCTGATAATTACGGCCCCTAAATACACCATGGTAAGGAGCATTTTAAATACACTTGTACCTAAAAAGGAAAATCCTGTTTTATTTTTCAGTTTAGGAAAAAACAGAATAAAGAAGTACGAAGCAGCACTCATCGTAAAGTTAAAAATATGTATAATGTAAAACTGTTTGACCTCAAGATCCAGATGTCCCGATTTCAATACTAAAAAATGCAGTAGAGCTAAAATTAGAGCCAGAATTGCAAACCGGAGGTAAAATGTAATTATTCCCAATGTTATTGTAATTTTTTTACTTCGTTAATGACATACATTAAAGAACCAAATATAGCCGCCAAGGACAAACAAATCGTAAAAATATTTTGCAGACCAAAATATTCGTCAATCTTCAATCCAAAGTAAGACCCCAGACCGATAATAATTCCCATTTGAATGGCCAGGTTTGAGAATTTAAGAAATTGATTAAGCGGTTTTTTCCCGGGCTTTACCATTTGTATCGGTAGTTGTTATATTTTTTACTGAAGCTCCCATACTACAAGAGCCCGTAAAATTAGCTCCCGGCTCTACAGAAAGTTTATTTGTAATAATATCTCCATGAAGATTCGCCTTTGCTCTTAAGCTTAAAAGTTCTGTTACCTGAATTTTAGCTTTTACAGTTCCGGAAATAAGTGCATTCTGGCAAATAATTTCTCCTTCGATAAGCCCCGTTTCGCCTAAAACCAAACGGCCTTTGGTATTAACAGTTCCTTTTAAAGTGCCATCTATACGTAAATCGCCATCAGTAGTAATATCACCCTTAATCGTACTTCCCTGACCAATAGCGTTTACAGCTCCTGAATTTTTTTCGTTAGTCTGTGCCATGTTTGGATTCGGTTTTGAAAACATTTGAACTTTTTTTTATTTGTATTTTAAATACTTCCCTTCAAAATACACTAAATATTTATCTAGTGATTTGT
>JANXFM010000097.1 GCA_024959975.1 Flavobacteriales bacterium | reverse complement strand
TCTTCAAAAGCCTTTTTAAACTTTTCATAATCGTAATCAATTTTTAGCAAATCGTCTTTCATCATACGTTCATGAAATTTATCAACTAGTTTTTGTGCTGATAGTTCAATAGCGATGTACGTTTTAAATTTATCTTCTGAAGTTTTTGTCAGCTTCTCACAAATGGTTTTAACCCCCACAAGCTCTTCCCTGATCACTTTATCACTAAAACCTTCAAAGTGTTCTTTAAGCACTTCAACATTATTGAATTCAGAAGATTCCACATAACTATCAACCAACAATTCTACCAAAGAATTTACAGAAACAGCTAAGTCTGCTCTGGCATTACTTAAAGCCTTCTTCTTTGAAACTACCTGATCTAAACTCACGCCAATATTATGCGCTCTGAAATACTTTTTATTGGTAAAAAAATCAGCTCCTGAACAAGGCATTACAACTTCTACATCTGGTTCCGGCACAGGCTGATCTGCAGCTTTCTTAGAACCACTACACGAAAATAATAAGGGGATAACACCCAGTACTAAAATGTACTTTTTCATATGCCTATTTTTTATTCAAACGGATTTGAAAACTGAGAATTATTTAAAAACTCCTCATCTGTAAGTGTACGTAGAAATGCGATTAGTGCTTGTTTATCTTCCGGAGACAATAACAAACCATCACCAATATTCTTCATTAAGGGATCTACCGTAGAAGACATGTGTCCTCCGGAATTGTAATGTTCTACCACCTCTTCCAAACTTGCAAAACGACCATCATGCATGTAAGGTGCAGTAACTTCAATATTTCTTAAAGTAGGGGTTTTGAACTTTGCCCGATCCAAATCGCTTTCTGTTACCTCATACACACCCAAATCCGAAAAATCATCATCGCCATCCAAGCCATTATTATGAAACGTAAAGTCTGTAAAATGAGGCGCCCCATGACAATGAAAGCAATCCGCTCCGGCAGAAAAATCAGTTCGATCTACATTAAACAGATCCCAACCTCTAAGCTCTTGTTCAGTAAACATCCCCTCGCCCCGAGACCATTTATCCCATTTTGAATTTCCTGAAATTAAAGTCCTTTCAAACTGCGCTATGGCCTTAACCACATGAGTAGAATCTATTTCATCGATATCAAGCGCTTTTTTAAACAATTCAGGATATTCGGAATGCACATTTAACCTTTCAGCAACATTTAACCAGGTAGTATGCATCTCAATAGGATCTACAACAGGTTCCAATGCCTGCTCTTCCAAACTTCCTGCTCTACCATCCCAAAATAAAGTAGGACTCCAGGCCAAATTAAACGCAACCATAGAATTTCGATCTCTCTGAACACCATCAATACCCGTACTAAAACGACTTGAATCCGTAAACCCGATTGCCTGCTGATGACAAGATGCACAGGACTGAGTTCCGTCTCCACTTAAAATTGGATCGTAAAATAACATTCGCCCTAATTCTACACCTTCCATCGTTAAAGGATTATCTGCTGGAATATCCATCGGAGGTAAAGTTGAAGGTATCTCCAAAGCATAAGGCGTTGTATTGTATTCATCCGGCTCATCACAATCACTTATGCAACAAGATGGGATAACCACAACAACTAATAAAAATAATATGAGGCGCTTAATAATGCTCATAAATCAAATGTAAAAAATTTATCTACTTAAAAAATAAACAAATGTCATACCATAATCAGTAGTCAAAAAATAAATAACTAATTCATAATGACTGATTAATAATTGTCAAATCGGAGAAGAAAGTATTTCAGCAATCAGGTATCAGCTTTCAGAACCCCGAAGGGGTGGAACCAAATAAGCAGCTGTGAAACTGCTGCGGCAAAGAACACCAAAACTCCCAAACCCCGAAGGGGTGAAACTAAATCGTTAATCGTTGAACCACGATAGCTATCAGAATAATCAAATTTAAATTATATTTGAGCTCAATTTTAACTCAATGATTGCAGAAGACAAAACTCAGATCTATTTCAATTCAGATTTAGACTCAGAATTAAGAGCCATAGTTCAAAAAGTACTTTCTGAAGAACGAATTACCGTTGAAGAAGGCATCCTTTTATTTGAAAAAGGAGAATTGGGTTTTTTAGGCAGTCTGGCCAATCATATCCGAACTAAAAAACACGGCGACTACACCTATTTCAACAGAAATTTCCATGTAGAGCCAACAAACATTTGCGTTTTCGACTGTAAATTCTGTTCGTACTCCAGATTACTAAAACACCGACAAGAAGGCTGGGAATTAAGTGCCGATGACATTTTCGATAAGGTTAAGGAATACGATGAACAACCCGTTACCGAAGTTCACATCGTAGGTGGAGTTCATCCGAAAATGGGTTTACACTATTTTGCTGAGCTCATCAAAAGAATTAAGGATCACAGACCTGATCTACACGTAAAAGCCTTTACTGCTGTAGAACTAGAATACATGTGTCGTAAAGCCAAAGTTTCATACGAAGAAGGTTTAACCATCCTTAAAGAACACGGTCAGGATTCGCTTCCGGGAGGGGGTGCCGAAATTTTTGATGAAGAATTAAGATCTCGTATTTGTGATGACAAATGTACTTCTGACGAATGGCTGGAAATTCATGAAACAGCACACAAAGTAGGTATGCCATCAAATGCAACACTGCTTTACGGTCATTACGAAAGCTACGCACATCGCATAGACCACATGAATCGCTTAAGAGAACTTCAGGATAAAACAGGAGGCTTCAACACATTCATTCCTTTAAAATTTCGCAACGGGAACAATCAAATGTCTGATGTACCTGAAGTTTCTACCATAGAAGATCTAAAAATGTACGCTGTTTCAAGGATTTTTCTTGACAACTTCGATCATATTAAAGCTTACTGGCCAATGATCGGTAGAAATACAGCACAAATGTCACTCAACTTTGGTGTTAACGATATCGATGGAACCATTGACGATTCCACAAAAATCTATTCCATGGCCGGAGCTGAAGAGAAAAACCCAAATCTAAGTACCAAAGAACTTTGTAAGCTCATAGAAGATATCGGGCGTCATCCAATTGAAAGAGGCACGCTTTACAATGTTATTAACGACTACAAAGACTACGATTGGTCTGCTGAAACAGCTAAAAATTAGACACTAAAAAAGGTCGTCTGAAAAATAACTTTCAGACGACCTTTTTTTTTTTAGATTCTTGTAAATAATTTTACGCGCTCAAATAAGCTAGAATATTCTTCTCTACTCGATTCAATACATCCGTAACATCAGCTTTCACAAACTTGTCTCCGGTAATATTTTCATAAAGCTCTATGTACCTTTCAGATACGGAGTCGATAAACGCCCCATCCATATCAGGGATTTGCTGACCATCTTTACCTTGAAAACCATTAGAGATCAACCACTGACGAACAAACTCTTTCGATAATTGTTTTTGTGATTCATCTGCATCCTGACGATCTGCATAGCCATCCATGTAAAAGTAACGGGAAGAATCCGGAGTATGAATCTCATCAATCAACGTGATGTTCCCATCCTTATCTTTACCAAATTCATATTTGGTATCTACTAAGATCAAGCCCATATCAGCAGCTATTTCAGTACCTCTCTGGAAAATTTCTCGCGTGTACTTTTCCAAAAGCAAGTAATCTTCTTCAGAAACAAGCCCCTGCTTTAAAATTTCTTCTCTAGAGATATCCTCATCGTGTCCTACATCCGCTTTTGTTGTAGGTGTAATAAGAGGCGTAGGGAATTTATCATTCTCTTTCATTCCATCAGGCATCGCAACACCACAAAGAATTCTTTTACCATCACGATACTCTCTCCAGGCATGTCCGGAAAGATAACCACGAATAACCATTTCCACTTTAAAAGGCTCACAATATTTACCAACAGTCACCATAGCATCAGGCATCGCAATCTTCCAATTGGGAACAATATCTTCCGTTGCATCCAAAAATTTAGCTGCAATTTGGTTCAATACCTGACCTTTAAAAGGTATCCCTTTAGGCATCACCACATCGAATGCAGAGATGCGATCAGAAACGATCATCACCAATAAGTCATTGTTAATTGTGTACACTTCACGTACTTTCCCGTGGTAAACTTTCGTTTGGCCCGGAAAATCAAAATCAGTTTTTAAAATCGTGTTTCCCACTTTATTTCTCCTTTATTTGTTCTTCTTGTTTGTAAGCTTTTATGATTTTCATCACCAACTTATGGCGAATCACATCTTTTTCGTCTAAGTAAACTATTCCAATCCCCTTTACTTTACCCAACAATTCTAAAGAATGGCGCAAACCAGACTTTTGACGATTCGGCAGATCTACCTGAGTCATGTCTCCGGTAACAACAAATTTAGCAGAACGCCCCATACGGGTAAGGAACATTTTCATTTGTTGTACAGTCGTATTTTGTGCTTCATCTAAAATCACAAAAGCATTATCAAGAGTTCTACCTCTCATAAATGCTAATGGAGCAATCTGGATTACTCGTTCCTCAATAAATGCTTTTAGCTTTTCAGCGGGAATCATATCGTTAAGCGCATCATACAAAGGCTGCATGTAAGGATCTAACTTATCCTTCATATCACCCGGCAAAAAACCAAGATTCTCTCCTGCTTCTACAGCAGGTCTGGTTAAAATAATACGTTTTACTTCTTTATTCTTCAAGGCTCTTACCGCCAGAGCCACAGCCGTGTATGTTTTACCCGTACCGGCAGGTCCAATGGCAAAAACCATATCATTATCATGCGACAAATCAACTAATTTTCGCTGATTGGCCGTACGTGCCTTTACAAGTTTACCATGTGTACCATGTACAATAACATCGTCATCTAATTCTAAAACCACATTGTGGTCTTCCATAATTAAACGATCAATATTACTTTCGGTTAATCTATTGTATTTATGAAAATGCTGAATAAGAACCTGCAACTTGGTTTCAAATTGCTCAATAATTTCTTCTTCACCCAAAACAGTAAGCTCACCTCCACGTGCAATAATTTTCAATTTTGGATAGTAAGACTTAATTAAGTCCAATTTTGAATTTCGAGAGCCATAGATTTCTATGGGATCGATGTCGGTTAATGTAAACTTTTTTTCTGCCAAATAGTTGATATTTATTTAGTTAAACGAATTCCAATGAAATTCTTTTCAACTAAGATTATTTGCTTAATTTTAACACACAAAATAACAAATTTCATCAAATTATTTCAAGTAAACTTAGCTGTTTTTCAGCAATATGGCAATCATTACATTAACAAGCGATTACGGTAACAAAGATTATTTTACCGCTGCCATAAAAGGAGCGATCTTATCGGAGTCTCCCCAAGCTCAAATTGTAGACATCTCTCACCGGGTTTCTCCTTTCAACATTCAGGAAGCAGCTTACATTCTCAAAAATGCCTACCATCATTTTCCAGAAGGAACCATACACATGATCGGCATTGATGCTGAAGCTACGAAAACAAAACAACACGTAGCTTGTAAAGTTGACGGACACTATTTTATCGGTGCAGATACAGGCATATTCTCTTTGATGTTCCCTTATTTTAAACCAGAACAAATTATTGCTTTAAATATTTCCCAGGAATCAGATAGTATTCCCTTTCCTATGAAAGATGTATTTGTAAAAGCTGCCTGCCACCTTAACAGAGGCGGAACTTTGGGTGTTATTGGTCGCCAAATAGAGCAACTAAAAGAAGTTAAGGATTTCCAACCTACCCTGTCGGCAGACCGAAAAGTTCTAAATGGTCAAGTAATTTACATAGATCACTACGGAAACGTCATTAGTAATATTACTGAAAAATTCTTCAGGGAGTCTGTTGCAGGAAAAACATTTGAGATAAAACTACCTAGAAGAAACAATATTAAATTACTACACAAATCATACAGTCAGGTTACCGAAGGAGAAATGCTTGCATTATTCAACTCAGCAGGTCATTTAGAAATTGCCATTAATAAAGGCGATGCAAATGTAGCGAATGGTGCCAGTGGCTTACTGGGAATAAAAGTGAAAGATCGAATTAGTATCGAATTCTTATGATAATCAGGATTGTAAAATTAAGTTTCCATGCTGAGCATATTTCAGCTTTTAAAACGATATTTGAGGAGAGTAAACAGAAAATTCTGGCTCAAAAAGGTTGTCATCGTGTAGAAATGCTACAAGATGTAAATGAAAAAAATATTTTCTTTACCTACAGCTGGTGGGATTCTGAAGACGATTTAAACAAATACAGACAATCCGAATTATTTGAGGGTGTTTGGAACAAAACAAAAATATTATTCAACGACAAGCCTGAGGCCTGGAGTACTGAAAAAATCAATGAAGCACAATGATCAGCATTCTCAAAAAAGAACTAAACAGCTTTCTTAGCTCATTAACCGGCTACATGGTTGTATTGGTGTTTTTAATTCTCAACGGATTATTTCTTTGGGTATTCCCGGGATCATTCAACTTATTAGATTCGGGATATGCAGGTCTCGACGGACTTTTCTTTTTGGCTCCATGGGTATTTTTATTTTTAATCCCGGCACTAACCATGCGTTTCTTTGCAGATGAACTTAAAACAGGTACCATAGAACTACTCCTTACCAAACCAATTAGTGAATTAGAATTGGTATTGGGAAAATATTTTGCCGGACTCATTTTATGCCTCATCGCTCTGGCCCCTACTTTAATGTATGTGCTCAGTATTTACATTTTAGGGCAACCCCAGGGAAATCTCGACTGGGGAGCTACCATAGGGTCCTACATAGGCTTAATATTCCTTTCAGGAGTGTATGTTTCCATAGGTGTTTTTGCTTCGAGCTTAACAGAAAACCAAATCGTAGCCTTTATTCTTTCCTTATTCTTTTGCTTTTTCTGCTTTTCCGGTTTTGAACAGATTGCAACCCTATTATCACATACAGGAATGGAGTTAAGTATTGAAAAATTAGGAATAAGCTACCATTACAATGCAATTAGCAGAGGAGTTGTAGACACACGAGATGTATTGTATTTCGTTAGCTTAATCAGTCTTTTCCTTTTTGGAAGCAAATTATCACTTGAAAGCAAAAAATGGTGATGCAAAACAGAAAAAAAGATATCATTCAATTTTTAAGTATTCTCGTAATCATTGTACTTATTAATATCATTGGTTCTCTGGTGCACCACCGTTTTGATCTAACTAAAGAAGGCCGATATTCACTTTCCGATGCTTCCAAAGAACTACTATCAACCCTTGACGACTACATCTATGTTGAAGTGTATCTGGAAGGCGATTTTCCTGCGGGAATTGAACGCTTAAGTCTGGAAACACGCCAGATCTTATCTGAATTTAAATCTCAAAATAACCTCATACAATACACCTTCATTAACCCTACCGAAAGTAGAGACGATAAAACGAGAAATGAAATTATTAAGCAGCTCTACGAAAAAGGCTTAAACCCTACCAGCTTACAGGTTAAAGATGGCGATAGTTATTCCGAAAAAATTATTGTACCCGGAGCTATTGTGAAATACGGTGCTAAAGAAATAGCAGTACAATTATTAAAAAATCAAATTGCTGGCAGTACCGACCAAAATTTAGAACAATCTATTCGTGAGCTCGAATATGAATTTACAAATGCCATTAAGCAACTAAAAACACCCTTAAAACCCAGAATTGCATTTTTAACCGGACATGGAGAACTAGAAGGTACTGAAATTGAAGACCTAACTAACACTTTAGCGCAACAATATTCCATAGATAAAATTGATCTGCGCGAATTTGAAATCGACTCATTAGGAGAACCCGATCTGGGAAAGAAATTAAGAGATTTAAAACTAAAAAAGCTATTATTAATAGCGAAACCCCAAACGACATTTCAAAATCTGGACAAGTACTTTATCGACCAATATGTAATGAGTGGCGGTAAAGTAATTTGGATGCTCGATGCAACCAATGCCGATATGGACTCGCTGTCGAACAAAGGCTCATTCCTTGCTTATCCACTAAGAGATCTAAATCTAAGCGATCAACTTTTTAAATACGGAGTTCGTCTAAATAGCGATTTGGTTGAAGATATTTCCTCATCTAAAATCCCTATTCCTGTAAGTTTTGTCAATGATGTACCTAAATGGGAATTATTACCCTGGAGATATTTCCTGGTATCTATCCCTACATCAAGCCATCCGATAACAAGTAATCTAAATGCCGTAAAACTTAATTTTGCAGGAAGTATTGACACCGTTAAAACCAACACAAAAATCAACAAAACTGTTCTTCTGCACACTTCTCCCTACACAAAATTGGCAAACACACCTTACGAAGTAAGTTTGCAAAAGGCTTTGGACCCTCCTGTGCAAGAAGAATTCAATAAAGGATCTCGGGCACTGGCCGTGTTACTCGAAGGTACTTTTGAATCCATCTTCAAAAACAGAATCAATCCGTTAAGCAAAAAACTTCCGTTTAATGAATCGAGTAAAGCAACGCGAATGCTGGTTATTTCAGATGGCGATATTGCACAAAATGAAGTTTCTAGAGGTGCAGCGCTCCCTTTAGGTTTCGACAAATACGAAAAACGTCAATATGGTAACAAAGACTTTATTCTCAACTCTATTGACTACCTGTTAGAAGAAGATGCACTAATAAATGTGAGAACCCGAGAGTTAAAAATGCGTTTGCTGGACGTTCAAAAAATAAACCGGGAAAGAAATTTTTGGCAAATACTCAATCTTGTAATTCCTGTATTGTTAATAATACTATTCGGATTAATAAAGCAACATAATAGAAAGAAAAAATATGCTCATGAAAAATAAGAACATCATATCCATCGCTCTTATTGTTTGCTTGGGAATCTCAGCCTATCTGTTAAATAAGAAAGAAAATTCCATTACACGTACCGACCGTAGAGATTTTGCCGTTGCTGACACCAGTGAAGTAGTTAAAGTAATTTTAACCTCCAAGGCTCCGAAAACAGCAATATTAGAACGTGTAAACGAAAGTTTATGGACCATTAACGAGAATTACAAAGCTAGAAAATCGGGAATATTTTACCTGTTAAAAACACTACAACGTATGGAAATTGCACATCCGGTGCCCTTATCTATGCGTGATAACGTACTGGGTAACCTCGCCGTTAAAGGAATTAAAGTTCAGGTTTTCCTTGAAAATGGTGAAGAAAAAACACTTTATGTTGGTGGAGAAAACCAAGAACTTACCGCAACCTTTATGATGTTGCAGGGAGCTACAGAACCTTATGCCGTTCACATCCCGGGATTCCGAGGGTATTTATCGGGCAGATTCTTTACCCATGAGTATTTATGGAGAGATAAAACCATCATGAATTACGACAATCTCAATATTACTTCCATAAAAATGCAATACCACGATGTAAATGAAAAAAGTGAATCTTTTCAAATAGAAAAGACAAATGAAAACTTCCGGCTGTCAGCTTTTAATTCACAAACTATTATTGAAGCTAATTCCAAAAAAATGGATAGCTACATAGCCTCATTCAGAAAACTGTACGCAGAGAGTTTTGTTTCGGGGACTTTAAACACAGACTCCTTACTACAAACAAAACCTATTTTCGACCTTACCGTAAGCACGGTAAATGAACCAAAAACACATATTAAGGTATTTCACAAAAAAGCTGCAGAAGGTACTTATGTTGACGGAGACATCACCATGCGCGATCCGGAAAGAATGTATGCCCTTGTAAATGGTGAGGACTGGATGGTTATCCAGCTAAACACCTTCAAAAAAGTGATGAAAAAATTATCTGAGCTAAAGAAATAACATCAGACCCCGGCTTTAAATAAATTACACAAACTCATATTTCCTGTTTTGGATTTTAATTTGTTAAAAAGTACTACAGAATTGTGAATAAACGAAGGCGAACAAAATAGCCCGTTTTTATTTAGATAATTACATTTGATTTACTGAAATAAAATCCAAGACACAATGAAGTTTATTGTTTCCAGTTCAAAGCTTTTAAAACAATTACAAACCATCAGCGGTGTAATTAACTCTAGCAATACACTACCTATTCTCGACAACATCTTGTTTGAGATCGCCGATAATAATCTAACCATTTCAGCTTCTGATCTGGAAACGACCATGTCAACAACATTAAATGTTGAAGCAGATGAAAATGGTAGTGTTGCAATTCCTGCAAAATTACTTCTAGATACCCTTAAAACTTTCCCTGAACAACCACTTACTTTCCTTATCGATACCGATAAGAATTGCATAGAAATTAGTTCCGATCAGGGTAAGTATGCTTTAGCCTTCCAAAATGGGGACGAATTCCCTAAAGCTCCGGGAATTGAAGCTGCAAGTACAGCATTAATCCATTCTGACATTATTGCTACAGGTATCAATAAAACCATTTTTGCTACAGGAAATGACGATTTACGTCCGGTAATGTCCGGTGTATTTTGCAAGTTTAGTGATTCAGGTTTAACACTGGTATCAACAGATGCCCATAAACTGGTTCGTTACACACGCCACGATGTAACAAGTGATCAAAGTGCTGAATTCATTCTTCCTAAAAAACCTTTAAATATCTTAAAAGGTATTTTAGCTGCTGCAGATGAAGAAGTGAAAATTGAATACAACGAAACAAATGCCAAATTTAGCTTTGGCTCAATTGTTCTGACTTGTCGTTTAATTGATGGGAAATACCCAAACTACAATGCTGTAATCCCTCAAGAAAACCCGAATAAGCTTACCATAGATCGATTGTCGTTCTTGAACTCTGTAAAAAGGGTTTCCATATTCTCAAACAAAACGACACACCAAATACGCTTAAAAATTGCCGGTAATGAAATGCATATCTCTGCTGAAGATCTCGACTTCTCTAACAAAGCAGACGAACGCTTATCATGCCAATATGAAGGATCTGATATTGAGATCGGTTTCAACTCACGTTTCTTAATGGAAATGATCTCTAATCTCGAAACAGAACAAACCCACCTTGAAATGTCTGCCCCCAACCGTGCAGGTATTCTACTTCCTGAAGGAAATTCTCAAGATGGTGAAGACATCCTCATGTTAGTCATGCCCGTAATGTTAAACAATTAAATATTCATCCCCCGATGAATTAAAAAGCCTTCACAATAATTATTGTGAAGGCTTTTTTCTGTTTTCTAAACTAAAAATTATAAAACTTTTGCTGACTTTACCTTTTGACTAGTTAAAGCCATATCAACCACCTGCATCATATCTTCAACATAATTGAACGTCAAACCTTTTAGATAATTGGCTTTAATTTCAAGGATATCTTTTTCGTTGTCTTTACAAAGAATGATCTCTTTGATACCAGCACGTTTGGCAGCAAGAATTTTTTCTTTAATCCCCCCTACCGGAAGCACTTTACCTCTAAGGGTAATTTCACCACTCATCGCCAAACTCTTTTTTACTTTTTTCTGTGAGAACAAAGAAGATAGAGAAGTCAACATCGTAATACCTGCTGAAGGTCCATCTTTAGGAACCGCTCCTTCGGGAACGTGAATATGAATATCCCACTTATTAAAAACTTCCGGCTTTAATCCAAATTTATCATGATTTGACTTGATGAATTCCAAAGCTAAACTAGCCGACTCTTTCATCACCTTTCCTAAGTTACCCGTAAGCGTTAACTTCCCCTTACCAGGACTTAAACTAGACTCAATAAATAAAATACTACCCCCTACCGATGTCCATGCCAAACCTGTTACCACACCGGCAACATCATTGTTTTGGTATTTATCTTTACTGAAACGATGCGCTCCTAAAATATTAACGATCGCATCGTTGGTAAGCTTAGATTCATACACCTCTTCCATGGCAATACTTTTAGCAGCATAACGCACCAACTTCGCCAATTTCTTATCCAAACCACGAACGCCCGACTCACTTGTGTAGCCTTCTACAACTTGTTCAAACTCTTTCTTCCCAAGTTTTAGTGCCTCCTTATCTAAACCATGTTCTTTTAACTGCTTAGGTAAAAGATGTCTTTTAGAGATCTGCACCTTCTCCTCCATGGTGTAGCCACTAATATCAATAATTTCCATACGATCTCTTAAAGCAGGCTGAATGGTGTTTAACGAGTTAGCCGTTGCAATAAACATCACTTTCGATAAGTCGTAACCCATTTCCAGATAATTATCGTAGAAAGAGGAATTTTGCTCCGGATCTAAAACTTCCAATAAAGCCGAAGAAGGATCTCCCTGACTACCCACAGCCAACTTATCAATTTCATCGAGTACGAAAACAGGGTTTGAAGTTCCTGCTTTCTTAATTGACTGTACAATTCTACCCGGCATAGCGCCAATGTATGTCTTACGATGTCCACGAATCTCAGATTCATCGCGCAAACCACCCAAACTCATACGTACATATTCTCTACCTAAAGATTCGGCTATCGATTTCCCCAAAGAAGTTTTACCAACTCCGGGAGGTCCGTACAAACACAAAATCGGAGATTTCATATCGCCTTTCAGCTTCAATACTGCCAAATGCTCAATAATGCGTTCTTTCACTTTTTCAAGACCATAATGATCTTTATCCAAAACCTTTTCAGCACGTTTTAGATCAAACTGATCTTTAGAATAATGCTCCCAGGGCAAATCTAAAATGGTTTCTAAGTAATTGCGCTGAATGGAGTAATCCGGTACCTGAGGATTTAAACGCTGTAGTTTTTTCAAATCTTTTTCTACTTGAACAGCCACCTCTTTAGACCATTTCTTCTCACGGGCTCTAATGCGCATCTCCTCCACCTCTTCATGGTGAGAATTACCACCAAGTTCTTCCTGAATTTGCTTTAACTGCTGATTCAAAAAATACTCACGTTGTTGCTCATCTATGTCTACTCGAACCTTATTCTGGATCTCATTTTTCATCTGAATCATGTTGATTTCATGATTCAAATGAATTAAAGACGTTTTTGTTCGTTCTTCCAGATTTGGCTGCTCTAATAACTTTTGCTTTTCCTTAACATCGATATTCATATTTGAAGCCACAAAGTTTACTAAGAAAGAGTCACTTTCAATATTTTTAATGGCAAAAGAAGCTTCAGAAGGAATATTAGGAGAATCCTTAATAATCTGGAGAGCAACATCTTTTACGCTATCCACTAAAGCAGCAAATTCTTTATCACCTTTGGGTGGTTTTGTTTCATGGAATGAAGACACCATTGCCTTAAAATAAGGGTCTTCTTGTGTAAACTCCTGAATATCAAAACGCTTTTGCCCCTGAATAATCACCGTAGTATTACCATCGGGCATACGGAAGATCCGCAAAATTTTAGCTACCGTTCCTGTAATATTCAAATCCTCTATTTTAGGATCTTCTACTTTAGCATCTTTTTGCGCTACAACACCAATAATTTTATTGCCGTTGTTTGCCTCCTTAATTAACTTGATCGACTTATCGCGACCCACAGTAATTGGAATCACCACACCCGGAAAAAGAACTGTATTTCTTAATGGTAAAACCGCCAAAGCATCAGGCATCGCCTCTGCATTCAGGCGTTCCTCATCTTCTTCAGTCATTAAAGGAATCAATTCTGCTTCCTGATCAATAACACTGGAAAGTGAAAGGTGATCTAATATCTTAATCTTTGTATCCATAATTCCTCGATAAACCGTTGCTCTTTTTCTTAAAGAATAAAACTATTTTGGCTAACAAAAGGCAAGTCTTATGCCAAAAATTAAAACTGACAAAAGGGCTGATTTATTCTCTTAACGACGATAATCTTCAGACAATTCGAAGACTTTTGTCAGTATCGCTCTTTCTTTGTCATTAAAAACTAAATTTCTTCGCTCCATCACTTTCTCAGCAACCTCAAAAACTTTCGTTGTTTGATAAGTTGATTGTCCCTGAGGACCTCCCCAGGAAAATGACGGAATAAAATTACGGGGAAATCCGGTTCCAAAAATGTTGGCACTTACGCCAACAACAGTACCGGTATTAAACATGGTATTGATTCCACATTTAGAATGGTCTCCCATGATCAAACCACAAAACTGTAATCCGGTATGCGCAAAACGACCTGTGGCGTAATTCCATAAACGAACATCAGCATAATTATTTTTTAGATTGGAGTTATTCGAATCAGCACCAATATTACACCACGCTCCTAAAACTGAATTTCCAAGAAAACCATCATGACCCTTATTTGAATAACCAAAGATAACCACATTATTCAACTCTCCACCAACTTTAGAATGAGGACCTACTGTAGTTGGACCATAAATCCTAGCTCCTAATTTCGTTTGTGAAGCTTCGCATAAGGCAAAAGGCCCTCTTATGATAGAACCTTCCATTACCTCAGCATCTTTCGCTATGTAAACCGGCCCTGTAGCTGCATTAATAATCGCACAATTCACCTCCGCACCTTCCTCAATAAAAAGATTCTCTTCACCTAAAATATTGTTGCTGGCATTTGCTTTTTGAGAAACCCTGCCTTTCGTAATTAATTCAAAATCAGCCTCCAGCTCTACTCCATTCTTACTGAAAATGTCCCACAAATTCCGGACATGAGTAAAAGCCACATCGGTGTAAGATTTTTGACAATTAACAGACTCTTGAAAATCCCCTGAACGGAAAGCAACAATATTTTCCTGCGCGTCAAACAAACTCTCATTTGTCTCCAGAGATAAGACATCTTTTATCAAATCATCATTCGGACAAATTGAAGCATTAATCCATAATTGATCTTCCTTAATATCTGACGGATATTTATCTTGAAGGTATTCCTCCGTAACATACCCACCAAACACAGCTTCCTTGGGCATTCTTTTAAACCACTTTTCTGCAATGGTAAGAATTCCAATTCTAAATTCAGCAACAGGCCTGGTGTAGGCTAAAGGCAAAAGATCTACCCTGTTTTCATCGTCGAATAATAGATATCTCATAGCCTGAAAAGTTAAAGATTAAAAATTGAAAATTGAAAATTAAAGATTAAAAATTAACGCATCACCCGGCAGTCAGCTATCAGTTTTAACTTTTAATCTTTAACTTTCAACTTTCATCACTGGTCACTAAACAAAAAAAGAGCTCTGTAAACAGAGCTCCTTGTGCTATTATTGTGAGGGCAAGTAAATTCTTACTTAGAAAACTTCGCGTAACGATTCTTAAATTTATCAATACGTCCCGCAGTATCTACCAACTTCATCTTACCTGTGTAAAAAGGGTGAGATGTATTTGTGATTTCACGCTTTATTAACGGATATTCAGCACCATCAATAGTGATCGTTTCTTTAGTATCAGTACAAGATCTAGTAATGAAAGTATCGCCGTTAGACATGTCTTTCACTGCAACTAATCTGTAAGTTTCTGGATGTATTCCCGTTTTCATCTTAAATTCTCTCTTTATTTTCGACTGCAAATATAATCAATTTCACAAAAATCAAAAAACCTAATCGCTTTTTTTCAAAATAATTTTCCTTTCAATTCGTTTTCTATCTTTACCGGGCAAAGAAATCACTATGAAAGTACTTTTTAAAACATCTCTACTCATATTAATATTACTATCGGCTTGCCGTAAACCCGATACTTATTTTCAAGGGACTGCAAGCCTCCGTTTCTCTGTAGATACACTCGTTTTTGATACCGTCTTCACTACAGTTGGAAGCGTCACCAAACGCATAAAAGTGTACAACGATCTGGAAGAAGATCTGCAAATTGATGAAATTAAACTGGCCGGTACCGGAAACACCCCTTACAGATTAAATATTGACGGACTTCAAAGTGATGTAGCGAAAGATGTTATTCTGCGTTCGCACGACAGCCTTCATATTTTTGTCGAAACGACCATAGATCCAAATAATACGAACGACCCACTCATTCATACCGACTCCATTACATTTCTCACAAATGGAAATCTTCAAGATGTAGACCTGGTTGCCTGGGGACAAGATGCTCACTTTTATTACGGCAATTCATTCTTCGTTTTTGATAGTGAAGACCCGGAAGTTCCTAACGACACCCTATTCTTTTACAGCATTACCGAAGCCACCACTTGGACAAATGACAAACCACATGTGATCTACGGAAATGTGATCGTTCACGAAGGCGGAACTTTAGACATACTTGCCGGAAGTCAGGTACACTTACATCACAATGCAAATATCATCGTAATGGAATCATCGAGTTTGAAAATTCTTGGCGATGTTGCTAATCCGATACTCATAGCCAGCGATCGATTAGATGAATACTACAGAGATCTGCCCGGACAATGGGGTAGAATTTGGCTTACCGGAGGAAGCTCAGATAATCACATTCAAAATGCAACCATAAAAAATGGTACCATTGGCTTACATGTAGATACGGTAGCTAATAGCTTTGAACCCACATTAAGATTAGAAAATACGATCGTTGCAAATCATAGTAGTTACGGTATTCTTGCTTATTCCAGTAGAATTGAAGCCTCAAATTGTCAAATTAATGACAATGGAGCTCACGACCTGTTTTTATTTGCCGGAGGGGACTATCGTTTTAGCCATTGTACTTTTGCCAATTATGGTTCAGGACACCAAGCACCTTCCATTCGTATGAGTAATTATTACGAAGACGCTAACGAAAATGAACAATTACGACCGATGGAACGTGCCGATTTTGAAAACTGTATCATCTATGGTAGAATTGAAAGTGAACTAGGAATTGAAGAAACTGAGAATACTACTTTCAACTACAAGTTCAACAATTGCTTGATGAAGCTTAAAGAATCCGACTATGAGCTTTCAAATAGTACGCATTTCACAAATAATATTTACAACGAAGAACCGGAATTCATTCAAACCATGGATGCCTACGAATACAATTATGAATTAGACACGCTCTCGCCTGCTCAAAATTCTGCTGC
>JANXFM010000084.1 GCA_024959975.1 Flavobacteriales bacterium | reverse complement strand
GGGAAAAGTGGGCGTATGTATTGCTACTTCGGGTCCCGGTGCTACCAATTTGATCACAGGTATTGCCGATGCTCAAATTGACTCAACACCAATGGTTTGTATTACCGGTCAGGTAATAAGTTCACTGTTGGGGACTGATGCTTTTCAGGAAACAGATATCATCGGGATCTCAATGCCCGTAACAAAGTGGAACGTACAAGTTACGCGAGCGGAAGATATTCCGGCAGCCATAGCAAAAGCCTTTTACATTGCGCGTTCCGGTAAACCCGGACCCGTTTTAGTTGACATTACAAAAAATGCCCAATTCGACAAAGTAGACTTTGAGTACAAGCCTTTTAAAGGAATGCGAAGTTACCAACCGACTCCGGATACTTCCATGGCGAAAATTACCGAAGCTGCGGAACTCATAAATTCGGCAAAGCGACCGTTTGTTCTTTTTGGACAGGGAGTAATATTATCACAGGCAGAGAAAGAATTTAAAGCATTTATTGAAAAAGCGGGAATTCCTTCGGCATGGACCATCATGGGTTTATCAGCCTTAGATACGGACCACTATTTGAATGTTGGGATGTTGGGTATGCATGGAAATTATGCACCAAACAAATTAACAAACGAATGCGATGTACTTATCGCTGTTGGAATGCGTTTTGATGACCGGGTTACCGGCGATCTGTCGAAATACGCAAAGCAGGCAAAAGTCATTCACATCGAGATCGATGCAGCTGAAATTGATAAAAATGTAAAAGCTGATGTTGCTGTACTCGGTGACGCAAAAGAAGTGTTGACGAAACTGACTCCTCTGGTAGATCAAAAATCACACAAAGAATGGCTTGATCGCTTTAAAGCATTTGAGAAGGAAGAATACGACCAAGTGATCAAAGAGGAATTAAACCCATCGAAAGATATTCTTAGTATGGGCGAAGTTATTTCTCAGATCAATGAATTATCAAATGGAGACAATATTATTGTAACCGATGTGGGGCAACACCAAATGGTTACCTGTCGTTATGCGAATTTCAAACAATCAAAATCAATGATCACCTCCGGAGGTCTTGGGACTATGGGATTTTGCTTACCCGCAGCCATTGGTGCGAAAATGGGTGTGCCGGATAAACAGGTGATCGCAGTTATTGGTGATGGTGGATTTCAAATGACCATTCAGGAATTGGGTACCATATTGGAAACAAAAGTCCCTGTAAAAATTCTGATACTAAACAATGAGTTTTTGGGAATGGTACGTCAATGGCAGGAATTGTTTTTTGAAAAACGATATGCCTCTACAACGATGGTCAATCCTGATTTCCAGATGATCGCAAAAGGCTATGGCATAAAAGCATCTTTGGTTCAGGAACGAAGTTCTTTGAAGCAAGCCGTAAAAGAAATGCTCGATCATGAAGGGGCGTATTTCTTAGAAGTTCGGGTAGGAAAAGAAAATAACGTATTCCCAATGATTCCATCCGGAGTTTCGGTTTCAGACATACGATTAAAATAACAGGATATGAAAAAAAGATTTACACTCTCCATTTTCACGGAAAATATCGTAGGTATCTTAAATCAGGTAACGATTATTTTTACACGAAGACGTATCAACATCCAAAGTATTGTGGTGTCTGAAAGTGAAGTCAGAGGAATTCATCGCTACACCATCGTTATTACAGAAGAAGAGGATGTTGTTAAAAAAGTAATCTTACAGCTGGAAAAGCAAGTGGATGTAATTAAAGCAATATTTCACGAGGATAAAGATGTGATCTATCAGGAAATAGCGCTCTTTAAATTACCAACCGATGTTTTAGCAAACAGTGGTGAAGCGGAAAAAATTGTGCGAAACCATTTGGCCAGAATCATTGCTGTAGAACAAGATTTTATTGTTATTGAAAAAACAGGACATAAATACGAAACACAAAAACTGTTTAACGAATTAAAACCTTACGGAGTTCTAGAATTTGTAAGATCCGGAAGAATAGCAATAACCAAACCAATGAAAACATTGGGAAGCATCCTTGAAGAATTAGAAACAAACCTTAAAAAAGAACAAAAATGACAAATTACTTTAATACACTATCCCTTAGATCACAGCTGGAACAGTTGGGTAAATGTGATCTAATGAATCCTTCCGAATTTGAAGGTGGCGTAGACGTTTTGCTTGGAAAAAAAGTTGTTATCGTAGGATGTGGAGCACAAGGATTGAATCAAGGGTTAAACATGCGCGATTCAAAGCTCGATGTATCCTTTGCTTTGAGATCATCAGCGATTACTGAAAAAAGACAATCTTACCTAAATGCCACTGAAAATAATTTTAAAGTAGGTGACTATGATGCAATGATCCCTGATGCTGACCTGGTAATTAACCTTACCCCGGACAAGCAGCACACAGATGTGGTCTCTAAAGTAATGCCTCTAATGAAAAAAGGTGCTACCCTATCCTATTCACACGGATTCAATATCGTGGAAGAAGGTATGGAAATTAGAAAAGACCTTACCGTGATCATGATGGCGCCAAAATCTCCGGGTTCTGAAGTACGTGAAGAATACAAACGTGGTTTTGGTGTTCCTACCTTAATTGCCGTTCACGCAGAAAATGACCCTGAAGGAAAAGGAGCTGATTATGCAAAAGCTTATGCTGTAGCTACAGGTGGTGACAAAGCAGGTGTACTTAATTCATCTTTTGTTGCCGAAGTGAAATCCGATCTAATGGGAGAGCAAACCATCTTATGTGGTGTGTTACAAACTGCATCCATCCTTGGATTCGATAAAATGGTTGCCTCAGGAATTGATGCTAATTATGCTGCAAAATTAATACAGTATGGTTGGGAAGTAATTACCGAAGCGATGAAATATGGTGGCTTAACAAACATGATGGATCGATTATCTAATCCTGCAAAAGTTGAGGCATTTAAATTATCAGAAGAACTGAAAACGATCATGAGACCTTTGTTTAGAAAACATATGGATGATATCATGTCGGGTACATTTTCTTCTGATATGATGACAGACTGGGCTAATGATGACCACAATTTATTAAACTGGAGAAAACAAACGGGTGAAACTGCGTTTGAAAAAACTACAGCTACGGATCAGGAAATAACCGAACAGGAATTCTTCGATCATGGAACATTAATGGTTGCTTTTGTTAAGTCAGGAGTTGAACTTGCTTATGAAACCATGACAGCTTCAGGAATTAAAGCCGAATCAGCTTATTACGAATCTTTACATGAAACGCCACTTATCGCGAATACCATTGCCCGTAAGAAGTTGTTTGAAATGAATCGAATCATCTCTGATACTGCTGAATACGGTTGTTATTTGTTTGACCATGCATGTCGTCCATTGGTAACTGATTTCGTGAATAAGATGGGTGTTGATGTTATTGGGCAATCTTTTTCCAATAACAACCAAGTAGATAACAAAGAGCTTATCGAAGTGAACAAAGCCATCAGAAATCATCCGATTGAGGAAGTAGGTGCGAAATTGCGAACGGCAATGACGAGTATGAAAAAAATAGTATCCTAATGAGTCAAGTAGAATTAAGTAAGGTTAAAGAGGCTGCATCACGACTAAGTGATGTAGTCTCTAAGACGCCACTTATTTTAAATTTTAATAAAGCAAAGGAATTTGACGCTAAAATTTATTTTAAGCGTGAAGATCTTCAGCAAGTACGTTCCTACAAAATTCGAGGAGCTTACAATAAAATTGCTTCTTTAGATAAAAGTGAATTGAAAAATGGTGTTGTTTGTGCCAGTGCGGGAAATCATGCACAAGGCGTGGCGTACGCTTGTTTCAAAAAGAAGATCAAAGGCGTAATATTCATGCCTACTCCAACGCCAAAACAAAAAATTGAACAGGTAAAAATGTTTGGTGGAGATTTTATTGAAATTATTCTTACCGGAGACACTTTCGATGATGCCTCAAAAGAAGCGGTAAAATATTACGAAGAAAATAACATGAGTTTTATTCACCCCTTCGACGACATCAAAGTCATTGAAGGACAGGCTACCATTGCTCTGGAGTTATTAGAGCAAAGTACAGAACCTATTGATTATCTTTTCTTACCTGTTGGTGGCGGTGGGCTTTCAGCAGGTGTTTCAAGCGTATTTAAGCAGCTTTCTCCAAACACAAAGATCATTGGTGTAGAGCCTGAAGGGGCTCCTTCCATGTCTGTTGCAATTCAAAATGGATGTCCCACGAAATTATCCGACATCAACAAGTTTATTGATGGGGCTTCCGTTCAGAAAGTCGGTGAATTAAACTATGATATCTGCCAGGAAAATTTAGATCAGATGGCTACCGTACATGAAGGTAAAGTGTGTCAATCCATATTAGACCTGTACAACCGGGATGCCATAGTCGTAGAACCGGCAGGCGCAATGTCTATTGC
>JANXFM010000156.1 GCA_024959975.1 Flavobacteriales bacterium | reverse complement strand
CCCCTCCGTTACCGAAGGGGACCTTTTGATATTGTATGTACTAAAGAACTACTCAATCACGAATTCAACGCGACGATTCATTCTAGTTAAGCTATTCGAAATAACCTGACCATCTGCAGTCGTTTCGGTTACTTTCATCGACTCATCAGCCAACGGTGCATCTTCACCTTTAGACTCAGCTGCTAAACGAGAAGCGTCAACACTGAACATGTTAGATAAGGCATCGATTACCGCGTTTGCTCTACGTAAGGCAATTTTGTGGTTGTTTGCAGAATTACCCACGGAATCAGCATAACCAACAACTCTTAATTTGTAGTTTGGGTTCGCTTGTAACAGAGAAGCTACAGCTGCCAGTCTTTCGTAGTTTGCGTAAGAAACTTTCGCAGAGTTAAAGTCGAAGTAAACTGAAGGCATAAATGCACCTTTCGCACCTCTGATTTCTTTACCCTGGAAGTTTACCGTTGCTCCGGAAGCAGTATTAGGCTCAACATCAACAGAGTTAGCAACACCATCTTTATCGCTATCTAACTCACGACCTTTCGCATCAACCTGTACACCACGAGCAGTAAATGGATCTTCATCAGCATAATCTGCAACGCCATCCATATCTACATCTAAAGCGTTTCCTTTACCATCAACAGCTACACCTTCCGGCGTATTGTTATCATTATCGAATCGATCAGAAACACCATCACCATCAGAATCCTTAGAAAGACCTTCAAGTTCTGTTTTCACAATAGAAATATCTCCGTACATAGCATCTAACGGGTTATTCCATTCAACAGATTCTTCTTTCTTGGTAAATCGGTAGTTTACACCTAAACCAAGTACCATATGAGTTCTAATGTTATCACCGGCTAATGTTCCGGCTCCAAGAGTAGCCGATAGATCGAAATCTAAATTTGGACACTTTTCAGTACAAGCAAACTTAAGCCCACCACCAACATTAGGCACAAGAGCTGTTCCACCATCTTCAATTGACATAAGGCTGGCTCCACCGGAAACATAAAGCTTTACATTAGAATTTGAACCAACAGAAAGGTTCGATAAATTCACAAGTCCTTTAGCCGATAAAGACGTAAAGTTCATTGAATCTTTTGAGCTGGATAATCCACCAGATAAATAAGATCCTTGTACAGCAATAACAGCATTAATTTGCTTTGTGTAATTTAATCCATATCCGAATTCTACATCAGAATCACCAGACACATAAGTAAACGCACCAAAACTTACCCCCACAGAGGCGTCGTCCGTTAGCAAACCTTTTAATCCACCTTCCTGAGCGAAAGCACTAGACGCTACAAATAAAGATGCTAAAGCTATTTTCTTTAAGTTAATCATGTTTTTAATTTTAAGATGTGTTCTCTAAATTATTAAATGTTACACTCTCAATCACTCGATTGACAGGGACAAATGTAAAAAAATGCATTTAATTAAAAGGTAATTCTATGGACGCCTTTTACATAAGTTCCGTCTAAAGATACAAGAATCTTGATAAAACCCTCTTTTTAGTTCACAAAATCAATATTGGAAATATTTAGGGCGAATAACGGTGAGTTATTTTGCAAATTTAGCTTCCTTCAACGACCTTGTAAAGGGATTTTTCCATAGTATTTTATTTCAGCCTCATCCTTACATTTCAATAATAAATCCGAAACACTAACCTGTTCAGTCTCATGAATCCAATCGGGAGCGATATCAGTTAATGGCTGTAACACAAACTTCCTTAAATTCATACGTGGATGTGGGACTTGTAATTTAGGATGATCTACGATTACACCTTCAATTAATACAATATCCAGATCAATAGTTCGAGCTTGATAATTTTGAATTTCTGTACGCTTACGCCCCAATTGAAGTTCAATTTCCAACAGGGCATTCATCATTTCTAATGGCGACAATTCTGTTACCAGGCAAATCGCATTATTTAAATATGGATTATCATCATAACCCCAGGATGGGGTTTCGTAGATTGATGAGACAGCCAAAATTTCACCAAGATCTTTCTGAATAAGCACAATCGCCTTTTCAATATTCTTTTCACGAATACCTTTATTAGAACCCAGGCTAATCAGAACTTTGTATTCCATAAAAAATTAACTTACCGCTCTAAGCTTTGTCAATTTCTTACGAGATAATTTATCTTCTGCATAACTCAGCGTCAAATGAAACTCTTTTTCCTCTGTAGATGGTAGTTCAAACATAGCATCCACCATGACCGCCTCACAAATAGAACGCAAACCTCTGGCTCCCAACTGAAATTCCTCTGCTCTATCTACGATAAACTCAAATACTTCATCATCGATCTTCAGTGTAATTTCATCTATTTCAAACAATTTTCGGTATTGTTTGATTATTGAGTTTTTTGGTTCGGTAAGTATGTTACGTAAAGCTTCTCTATCTAAAGGATCTAGGTGCGTTACCACGGGCAAACGGCCTATCAATTCCGGAATAATCCCAAAACTCTTTACATCTTGTGGCGACACATACTGAAGCATATTTTTATCATCTATTTGCTCATCAACAGAATTACCGAAACCAAGTGCATTGGTATTCATTCTGTTTCTAATATGGCGTTCGATACCATCGAAGGCACCCCCACAGATAAACAAGATGTTTTTGGTATTTATCTTAATGTATTTTTGATCCGGATGTTTTCTACCTCCTTGTGGCGGCACATTCACTACGGTTCCCTCCAACAATTTCAACATCGCCTGCTGAACTCCTTCACCTGAAACATCTCTGGTAATGGAAGGGTTATCACTTTTACGCGCGATCTTATCGATCTCGTCAATAAAAACAATTCCTCTTTCTGCTAAGTCAACCTCAAAATCACAGTCTTGCAACAAACGAGAAAGAATACCTTCTACATCCTCACCTACATAACCCGCTTCAGTTAACACCGTAGCATCAACAATAGTAAAGGGAACGTTTAACATTTTTGCGATGGAACGAGCAAGCAAGGTTTTACCCGTACCTGTTTTCCCCACCATCATGATATTCGATTTTTCAATCTCCACTTCCTGCTCTTTTGCACCTTCCTGCAGCACCCTTTTGTAGTGATTGTAAACGGCAACAGAAAGCACTTTCTTTGCATGATCCTGCCCAATAACAAAAGCATCTAAATGCGCTTTAATTTCTTTGGGTTTTAACAAAGTAAGATCTTCAGCTAGATCCTCTCGAATCTGATGCTCCATCTCCTCACTGATAATTTCGTGAGCCTGACTGATACACAAATTGCAAATATGCCCTGTGGTTCCGGCAATTAAAACATCTGTTTCCTGCTTGGTACGACCACAAAATGAACAATTAACTTTTTCTTCTTCCATAGGTTAAAATTAGTAAAGAATCCTGACATACAGGCACTTACTACAATGTTCCGTCTCTAAGTTCAACTTTAAGCTGATGTTCTAAAGACTTAAATATTTTTAAAATTGCTTTATCAACTACCTTATCGGTAAGTGTTTTTTCTTCATCTCTAAAGATAAAACTTAAAGCGTACGACTTTTTACCTGCAGGTAATTTATCTCCTTGATAAACATCAAAAAGATTCACTTCTTTCAATAAACTCTTATCGCTGCGAAGCGCAATACTTTCTAACTCGGCAAAGGCAATTTGTTGATCTAACAACAAAGCCAGATCACGACGAACAATCGGAAATTTAGACACTTCCTTGTATTTCGTTTTTTGGTCTTTTAGCATTTCCATGATAAGATCCCAATTCAGATCTGCATAAAACACTTCTTGCTTTATTCCAAAGGTCTTAAGAATGGACTTTCGTACAAGCCCCGTCTCAACTACCTTTTTCTTTCTGATTTTGTAAACAACACCTTCAGAAAGAATATCGCTTTGTGTCTGACTCAATGAAACACCTTTATTAAGCCCTAGTTTTTGAAGCAGTTTCTCAACAAAACCCTTCGTATGAAAAAAGTCAACCTTAGCATCACCTGCATTCCAGTTTTCTTCCTGTTTCTTACCTGTCATCCACAAGGCTAATCGACGTTCTTCAACAAAATCATCTCCATATCTGTTGTAAGTATTCCCAAACTCATAAAGCAACACATCAGAAACCTTACGGTTGATGTTGTAAGCCAAGCTTTCCAAACCACCAAACAACAGGGTTTGACGCATGGCATTTAAATCCTGACTTAAAGGATTCATCAAGATCACCTGTGAATCTTTCTTAAAAGCGTCTAAACCATCGGTGTAAGAGTCTTTCGTAAGTGAATTACATAGGGCTTCGTGGAACCCACTGGAAGATAATAAGTCAGAAATTCGCTCCTGAACTTTGTGCGCATCCGGTTTTGGAGCAATAGAAAGAGAGGCATTAATTCTACCAGTCATTCCAATATTGTTGTAACCATAAATACGAAGAATCTCTTCGATTACATCTACCTCACGTTGTACATCTGCACGATAAGGTGGGACTGATAATTTAAGCCCTCCGGTTTTTTCTTCTAAGACCTCTATCTCAAGGTTTTCCAAAATATCTTTGATGGTATTTCTATCGATACCCTCACCGATTAATTTATCGCATTTATCGTAGGAGAAATCAACGATAAAGTTTTCAATGGGTGTCGGATAAATATCAACTACTTCAGAGCTGATAGAACCTCCGGCAACTTCTTTAATGAGAAGTGCTGCCCGCTTTAAGGCCCAAATAACCGTATTTGGGTTTACCGTTCTTTCGAAACGGAAAGAGGCGTCGGTATTTAAGGCATGACGCTTTGCTGTTTTACGAACAGATACCGGATTAAAGAAAGCTGCTTCTAAGAAAATAGAAGTCGTTTGCTCGGTAACCCCAGATTCCAAACCTCCAAACACACCCGCAATACACATCGGCTCTTCGGCATTACAGATCATCAGATCGCTTGCATCTAACTTACGTTCTTGCTCATCAAGCGTTGTGAATTTCGTGTCTTTAGCTAATTTTTTTACGACAACTTTGTTGCCTTTAATTTTCGCTGCATCAAAAGCGTGTAATGGATTCCCGGTTTCATGCAACACATAATTCGTAGCATCCACCACATTGTTCACAGGAGACAGACCAAGTGCTTCCAACCTTCTGCGCAACCATTCGGGTGACTCTTCAACCTGAAGTCCGGAAATGGTTACACCTGCATAACGTGGACAGGCTTCCTGATCTTCCACCTCAACCTTTACGGTTAAATCGGAATGATCCACTTTAAATGCATCAATAGATGGCTTCTTTAATTCTAACTTTTGACCCTGAGCCGCTAATCCGGCTCTTAGGTCGAGAGCCACTCCCAAATGTCCCATAGCATCAGAACGATTTGGTGTAAGACCTATCTCAAAAACAGTATCAGATTCTAATTTGAAATATTCGCTCGCCGGAGTTCCCGCCTTGGCATCAGCATCTAAAACCATGATCCCATCGTGCGCTCCACCCATCCCAATCTCATCAGAACCGCAGATCATTCCCAGAGAAACTTCGCCACGGATTTTCCCTTTTTTGATCTTAAAAGCCGCTCCTTTATCATCATACAAAACGGCACCCACAGTAGCTACTACAACTTTCTGTCCGGCAGCCACATTCGGTGCTCCACAAACAATCTCTAAGGTTTCAGCACCTGTATCAACTGTCGTTTTACGCAAGCGGTCGGCGTTAGGATGTTGTTCACAGGTAAGTACTTCACCTACGACCAATCCTTTCAATCCACCTTTAACACTTTCAATCTCCTGGATGCCTTCAACTTCAAGACCGGTGTCTGTTAAAACTTTAGCACAATCTTCGGCATTTAAGTCTACATTTAAATAATCTTTGATCCAGCTGTATGATACCTTCATAATAATTCGGGGTTTGCGAATGGACAAAAGTACGGATTGTACACGAATTAGAATATTTAGAGCAAAAAAAAAGCTCCGAATATCCGGAGCCTTTTCAATATCTTATCTCTTAATGCGTAATAACCAACTTTTGAACCGCTGCTTCTTTTCCCTGAACATGAAATGTGTAAAAGTAAATCCCTGACTCAAAAGAACTTAAATTTAAAGTCATGGAACTTGTTAGCACATCGTCATAAACTCTGTTTCCTAACATACCGTAAAGTACAAATTCTGCAAGTACTTCACCTTCAAAGTTAATATTCAGCCTATCTTGAGCGGGATTTGGAAAAACAAAGAAATCATTATCCATTTCTTCTTCTAAACCTACATAAACTGAAGAAGATGTGTAATGTACATCTACACAAGCTTTATCTGTCGTGTCATTCACTAAAGAAAAGCAATACTTAATGGTTGCATCAATTTCCTCAGGCATCAATTCAATGTGTCCGGAGAAATTTTCAACCGTAGCATTAGCCGGCACAACCAAAGATGTAGTAACATTAGCAGTTGGAAAGTGACAAAGTGCCCAGCACATAAAGTTTGATGGCACAGCATCTGTGGAATATCTGGTTACAATGACTTCCAGATCCTGATCGGTTAAATTCTCAACTTCAAGTTCAGCCACGCACTCTTCTCCGGCAACTCCATAATAATAATCCTGGACCTGAACCGACAAGGACTGAGCTGCCAACCCAAAACTCATGATTGAACAAATTACAAATAAATATTTCCTCATGTTTAATTGTTTTTAACCTTACTCTCAGCAAAAAATATACCAAAAGCAAAGTTAATACAAAAAGGCATAACAAATAAACTACTTCATAATATTTAGCTTTTCAATACTCACTTCATTTCCAATTTTAATATTTACATAATACATACCTATTATTAATTTTTCAACCGGGATTTCAACTGTATTTTGTCCGGCATTCATTTTTGAAGTTTGTACAAACACTTGTTGTCCTAATGTATTAACTACTTCAACAGCTACATCATCAGACTCAGATAAGTTCAATGCTACTGTAGCTTTGCTTGAAGCCGGATTAGGGAAGATTGATATTGAGTTCTCAGAAACTTCTTCAATTCCTACACCATGAGTTACTTCAAAATATGCAGATTGCTTAGCCCCCCAATTCCCTGAAATACGTAACAATTCCAATCCTTCACCATCAGTCACTACAATAGAGCCTTCTACTTCACCATCGTATTGACCATCTCCCCATGCATCTAAAGACTTGAAAGCATAACACCCCTCTTCTAATGACTCAAAATAATTATGTGTCATTCTGGCATCAGGACCACCACCGCCCAATTGATCTTGATTACCACTTTCATAAGAATCAGACATAACAACAGTCCCGTTAAAATCAAGAATTTCCCATGAAGTTTCTCCCGGATAGAAATCAGTATTTACCTGAACATAAACGTATGCATGAGATTCAGTAGCAGATGCAACTACTACATCAATATTATTATCAGAAGCTCTGACATCTGCTGCCATAACTACTTCGAAGGATACGTCTGTAATATTTGATGGTAATTCAGTTAAAGTTATTTGTTCAGCAGCATAAGTCTCTAGTGAACCCGTCCATTCAAATGAACTAACAACAACTTCTTCAACAATTGTATTAATTGTACAAGCAGTCATTACCTCAGTACCTAAGTTCATAATAGTTACTTTCGGATTAACTTTATCATCCCCACAATTCACTAAATCATTATCACAGGAAATTACACTTGAATTAACGCCTTCAACAACAAATGGAGGCAGCAGCTCAACACCACAACTATTAGATATTTTTTCATACAAACCATAAGGTGTCCACATTGATGTGTCATTAGGTCCCTGACCAATTTGAGTTATCGTTCGATCCGGACAAATTAGATAAATTGTCGGGTAGTAAGCAAGCCCATAAGCCTCGGCAATTGCTCCGGTAGCATCATCAGCTAAAGGGTAACCAATAATAGAGGTCCAATCACCTATGGAATTTCCACCACCAGACAATTCACTTGCAGGTGTACCAGCATCAGACTCTATTGCAATCGTAAGTACTTCGTCAGTCCCTTCAGGACCATAAGCAGCATTAAACATCTCAAATACACCTGCTTGAGCAAAAGACCAGCATGGCCCACACCATGTAGCAAATAAATCTAACAACACGGGTTTCCCTTCATCAAGAATAGAATACAGATCGTGTTCGTTACCATCAGTATCTCTAATGGTAAAATTAGGAGCCGTTGAACCGTCTGACAACTGAGCAAAAGCAGTTGTCGTAGTAAAAAAAACCAAAGCTAAAAAACGTAAAAAAATTTCCATAAAGTTCTGTTTGTAGGGAGGGGTAAGAGCTACACAACAAGGAAAAACACTTTTCAATTATCTGGATCTATTTATTTTAAAACAACAGATCAGACGAGTCTAAGAAGAGTTTATTTTACAAACAAAACAATTAGTGTGCCATAAATTCCAAAAAGAAAAAATTATTAGTCAACAACGTTCAGCTTATCGACATGTACTTCATCTGTAATTCTAACACTTACATAATACATGCCTGTTGTTAAAGATTCAACCGGGATTTGAATCGTGTTTAACCCCTTATTCATTTTTGACCTTTGTACAAATACTTGTTGACCTAGTGTATTAACAATATCAATCACTGCATCATCAGATTTTTTTACACGCAACTCTAAAATAGCATGATCAGATGCGGGATTAGGAAAGATAGAAAGTTTGTTTTCAAGAACTTCTTCAACATTTTCGTTTAAACCAACAATCGCTGACGAACAAGTATCAAAGACCTTTTCAGTAAAAGTTTCAAGATCCCAAAAATGACCAGCTTCCGAAAATTGCAAGGTTGATCCATGGCCAATTTCAGTAACCGATTTATCCGGACAGATGACAAACACTAACGGATAAGCAAAGTGCATCCATCCACCATATGCATCAAGGACAGAAGCATCATCATCATGCACCAAAGGGTAATGAATCATAGAAGACCAATCGCTTATGGGATCGTTAAGTATTTCGTTCCCTAACATATGACTTAGAGATTTGGCAGGATTAGACTCTACTGAAATAACAAATGCCGAATGATCACCTTCAGGACCATAAAGGTTGTTAAAATCGTTGATAGGTCCTAGTCTAACAAAATTCCAACATACATCAGAGGCGCTATCGAACAAATTTAACACCACCGGTCTATTTTTATTAATAATAGAGTAAAGATTGTGTTCGTTGCCATCGATATCTGTGATGGTAAAATCCGGAGCGACAAAACCTTCCGGCAATTGAGCAAAAATAGTCCCGGAAACAAAAAAAACTACGGTTAAAAAACGTAATAAATATTTCATAGAAATTGTATTTCGGGGGAAGGAAGAATATTACATTTAAGGTGACGAATTTACAAAATAAATAACATATCAACTTCCAAAAGAAAATCTAAGCTTTATCCCAAAGCTACTATTCGCAGTGTCATACGAGTTAGCTACTTGATATTTTCTCACCATTCTATCATAGAATAATTGAAGATTAATCCTTTCGCTTAAGACGTAATCTGCAGAGGTTTTAACAGAAATATCGGTACTACCACTAACCGGCTGATGCGTATTTTCTTCCAGACTACGTATCGCAGAAACTGTTTTCCGAATGGATAAATCTAAATTCAATTCTAAGTTTGAAGAGAATGTTCGCTTTCCATTTGCCGTAGGCATACTAATCTCAAAGTCACTAATTCTGTAACCTACACCTACGGTTAAACTTTTTCCGGCCTGTTCCTGAACCTGATTGTTGTTTAGACTTAAGGATACCTGTCGGTCTTTACTAATTTCAACCCGGGTAGAAAAACTATTGTTCATGGTCATATCAACCTTGATCAAAGGGCTGAATTGCTCGCTGATATTTATGGTTTGTATTTGATACTTGGTCAGGTAATCCCCGTTGGTATCAAAGTGGTCAGGATCCGCCTCAAGGGTTTCAGTGAAGTCATGCTCCTCATAAAACAAATTCGTTTGATAAGAACTGATGGAATACGTAGAGTTGTAACCATGAGAAATAGAAACGGTCTTAAATCGTTTTTTTACCCAGGGTATGTTTGTCAAACCATCGTATTTCACGCTCCAGTTTGGCAATGGGATTTTCGGGAATTTATCAAGCGTTTGTGAAGAAGCGCTGGTTCCGGAATACGCTGCCATAAATGCAGGAATCAATACTTCTTGAGCATTCGGTCCAAATCCGTCAGGGTATTCGTCTGAAGGGCTGTACAGGACGCCATTCTCATCCGCTACTCGCTGCGCCATCTTAGATCGCATGGCTCTGAACTCGTCAAAGGTTTGCGACGAATTAATTTCCATAGGTCTGAAAGCTGTACCTATTGCAAGGAATGACATGGTGAAACTCCCGGTTTCATTTTGATTTAAAAATTGAAAATAAGGATCATCTTCAGCACCTGTATTTTTAAACAAGCGGGAAGTATTTTCATTTTTGCTTCGTTGTGCCGTGATCTGTATTCTTAATTTCCTGATAGGCTGTATCGTAGATCGAATGTTTAATCGGGAAGTGTGTTGTTGCGTAAATTGTTGATTGAGCAGGGTATCTGAGGTAACCCACCCCTTATTGGCAAAGCCCTTTAAACCGGTAGTATCTGGTTGCTCCCCTAAGAGGAATCTCCATCCCGGTGCTGAACTCGGATGAAATCTTTGTTCCATTCCAAGCAGTCCTGAAGACGGTAAAAACCCGGGAATCATCGTCCCATTTGTTTCGTCGTAACTCAGGGTTACATTTTTCACAGAAAGAACCATTCGGGCGAGATGATCAAACGGATTAAATCGAATCTTTTCAACTTCCTCTTCTTCATTGTTTTCATCAGAACCCTCATCTGCGGCATCCTTTTCTTTGGAATCTTTACGTTTTTTTGCTCCGCTACTCTTTTTAGATTTGGCATTTACTTTCTTAAAATAAGGCACTTTGTTGTACAAAGTCTTCATGTTTAATTGAGCA
>JANXFM010000087.1 GCA_024959975.1 Flavobacteriales bacterium | reverse complement strand
GTAAAACCAACAAATAGGATTTACAGGAACATTATTCTGGTCGAATTTGCTATTATCTTGCATTTGTCTCTCAAAAAACAAATCTACCTGAATTTTGTAATCATTAAGTTTAGTCTGATATAAATTATATATATAACTCTCGGCTGCTTCAACATCAATTTCTATATCATATATAAACTGATGTAAATGCTCATAATTATTAAGGCTTGTAGTGTTGTTTTTAATAAACTTCTTTACCAATGTTGAATTCGTAATCTTCTTTATTACAGGGATCGCATCTTTATATTCTTTAGTGTATCGATAGCCTTTGGACTTCCTTCCTATTATATAACTATTATCGCACTCAATTACATCTACTTGGATTAGTAAATTGAGTATTTCTTTATAACAGTCACCATACAATTCTTTTAATTTCTTAGCTGACAGGAGTGTATAAGGATTTATTGAAGTGGTTTTCTTAAGTCTAGAATGAGTTATAGAATCTAATAAGACATAAATCTTATCCTTCATTACTTTACTGAGAATTAATTGATGTTTATGCTCTATTCTACTTAAATCTAAATTTGAAGGTACTAATGCAATAATTGTTTTTTTTTGTCTCATTTAGCTTATTAGATATGGTTAGACAACATTATATTTTAAGATATGTACAACTATGTATTACAATAACTTAATGACTATAAATATACCCAACTAATACTTGTTAAATAAGTAATTAACCCAGAGCTTTTTAACAAAAAAAAGGTCTTTTGTTGAAAGTGTTTTCTAAAGTAAAAAGAGAATAGACTAGAATTAAACGTATCGAAACGAATAGAGAAAGAGAAACACAAAAAAACTGACAGTTTTACTGACAGTATTCGGCTACTTATCGCCTAAATTTGATTAAATTGACGCTTATTAATTAGATCAGGATTTTTATTTAAATTCGGACTAACCGCCTTTAAAACAACAAAAAGGCTCGCTAACACTAAGTTAACAAGCCTTCCTTCTAGTTGCGGGGACTGGACTCGAACCAGTGACCTTCGGGTTATGAGCCCGACGAGCTACCAACTGCTCCACCCCGCGGTGCAAATATAAGACAAAGTGATTCTAGAAAACAAGATAACAGCACAATTTTCTCATCTTTTTCACAAGCATCTGTTTATCAATGCATGAAAGTATATTTACAAGAAAAACAAGCTTCATGACTTAGGAGAAATAATAATTTTCAGGGGTATATTTGTTGTATCTTTGCAGCCGAAATGGAAGAAAAAAAATACAAATCAGGATTTGTAAACATCATTGGGAATCCAAATGTTGGGAAATCTACTTTGATGAACAAACTCATCGGAGAACGTCTTTCGATTATTACATCAAAAGCGCAGACAACCCGTCATAGGATACTTGGAATTGTAAATGATGAGAACTACCAAATTGTGTTTTCTGACACTCCGGGCATCATTCAGCCCAACTACAACCTTCAATCAAGTATGATGAAATTTGTTCGTTCTGCATTTCAGGACGCTGATGTATTTCTTTACATGGTTGAAATTGGGGAAAAAACTTTAAAAGACAGTAGTTTTTTTGAGCGTCTGAAAAATACAGATATTCCAATTTTATTACTCATCAATAAAATTGATAAATCAAATCAAGAGGGTGTAGAAAAAGCGATGAAACACTGGCAAGAGCAACTGCCAAAGGCGAAGATCATTCCTATTTCTGCCATTGAAGGATTTGGTGTAGATAAGATCATGGATGAAATAATAACGATGCTTCCACAGGGAACCCCTTTCTTCCCTACGGATGCTCTTACAGATAAACCCGAACGCTTTTTTGTTTCAGAGATTATTAGAGAAAAAATCCTTCTTAATTACCAAAAAGAAATCCCTTACTCCGTAGAAGTTGTTATTGAAACTTTTAAAGAAGAAGAAAACATCATTCGTATTGGCGCAATTATCAACGTAGCCCGCGAAACACAAAAAGGAATTATCATCGGGCATCAGGGTAAAGCCTTAAAAAAAGTAGGGACTCAGGCCCGGAAGGACCTGGAAACTTTCTTCGGAAAGAAAGTATTTTTAGAATTATTTGTAAAAGTAACGAAGAACTGGCGCGATAACGATCAAGACTTAAAGCGTTTCGGGTACTTCATATAAACTTAAAAATGGGGAATATTGTTGCCATTGTTGGCCGTCCAAATGTTGGGAAATCTACTCTTTTCAACCGACTAACTCAACGTCGTCAAGCAATTGTTGATGCTGTGAGCGGGGTTACTCGTGATCGCCATTACGGCACCTCCGACTGGAATGGTCGAGATTTTACAGTAATCGATACAGGTGGTTATATAACAGGGTCTGAAGACGTTTTTGAGGGCGAGATCAGAAAACAGGTTAAAATTGCCATGGAAGAAGCCGACTCCATCATTTTTGTAGTTGATGTTGAAACAGGAACTACAGACCTGGATATGGATGTTGCTCAAATCCTTCGCAAAGCAAACAAACCGGTTTTTATTGCTGTAAACAAAGTTGACAATGCCATGAGAATGGATGATGCCATGGAGTTTTACAATCTTGGATTGGGTGAGTACTTTGCTATTTCATCAATTAATGGGAGTGGAACCGGAGACTTATTGGATGCCGTAGTAAATACATTTTCAAAAGAAGATGAAGAAAAGGGCGATGAGCTGCCCAAATTTGCCATCGTTGGTCGACCTAATGCAGGTAAATCATCTTTAGTAAATGCCTTAATGGGGCAAAACAAAAACATCGTCACCAATATCGCAGGTACAACCCGAGATTCTATAGACACACATTACAATCAATTCGGTCATGAATTTACACTTGTAGATACAGCCGGGCTAAGAAAAAAATCAAAAGTTCACGAAAACCTTGAATTTTACTCGGTAATGAGAACGATCAGAGCTATTGAGCATAGCGACGTTTGCATCGTTATGGTTGATGCAACCATCGGATTCGACGCTCAAGACCTTAACATTTTTCATTTAGCAGAAAAAAACAACAAAGGAATTGTTGTTTTAGTTAATAAATGGGATTTGGTTGAAGACAAGGAAACCATGACCATGGAGCACTACCGCAAGATGATTCTTACGAAAACAGCTCCGTTTACAGACTATCCTATCATATTCATTTCGGCTACAACGAAACAACGTATTTTTAAAGCCGTAGAAATGGCTATTGAAGTATACAATCGAAAAAACACCAAAATATCTACTTCCGAATTGAATAATGTGTTTTTACCAATTACCGAAACTACACCGCCACCATCGTACAAAGGAAAGTATGTGAAAATTAAATACATCACTCAAATCCCTACGATGGTACCTTCATTTGCATTCTTCTGCAACTTACCGCAATACGTTAAAGATCCATACAAACGGTTTATAGAAAATAAACTAAGAGAAATGTACGATCTTAATGGGGTGCCTATTCGAATTTATTTCAGAAAAAAATAGTTGAAATGACTTTCACTGTTTTTCCAATTACCTGCTAACAGCTTGAATAATCAACTGAAATTCAGTATCTTAAGAAGGGCGCAAAAAAACAATCTATTTTACCTGTCTTGACGAAAAAACAAGATTGTATTCGTATATTTACATACATAGAGCCTTCGATAACTGAAGGCTTTTATTATTCAACAAACTATGATATGTACTTTAAACAAAAAAGAAAGGGCTGAAATTCGCAAAAGAATATTCCTCCACCTCGATGGCTGGGCGTTAATCCCTACCATTTACAACCTAAAACAACTCAATGTACTTTCACTATTCATAGAAAAAAAACAATGGAAACTAAGTAAACTAAGTTCAATAACTCAAGCCAATGAAGGCTATTTGAATGTAGCTCTTCGCATACTTGCCTCACAAGGATACCTCAATAGAAAGGTAGATAATGAATTAGATGAAATTGACTTAGAAATCACCGACCTGGGCCTACAGGCATTTAAACTTTCGGAACACTATGATGTTTTTTATATGTTGATGAAAAATTACATCGTTCGACCAGGAAACATCATTTCGGAATCTGCAAACATTAAGGCGCTGGAAGAAGCCCGGGACGAACTAAAACACTTCCAAAATAGTGAAAATAATGAAATTCGGGAACGAATGACTTATCACATGGAGGGGGTTTTACTCGGTCCGACTATGGTAGGCTTAGGTATAAATCAAAAATTAAAAAACTTAGACCAAAATTTCATCCTGAGTCCGGAAAGCCTCGATATTCCTGAAAGAACATTTAAGTGGTTAATAAAAATCCTGGATCACCTGAACTTCATCACAAAAGAAAAATCAAAATATCACTTCAGCTCTAAAGGAATCTACTACGCTAAAAGAGCCAGTGCTTACGGTGTTACCGTATCCTACCTACCAACCTTTGCACAATTAGACACACTACTCAAAGGAGATCCAAATAAAATTTGGCAAAAAAATGACGAAGGACATGAAAGTCATGTGTACCGCTATATGAACGTATGGGGAAGTGGTGGAGCTCATAGTACTTACTTCAAAAAAGTAGACCAAATAATTATTGAGCTATTCAATAAACCTATAGATGAACAACCGAAAGGTCTGATTGATGTAGGATGCGGAGACGGAACCTTTATTGATCACGTATTTGATGTAATCTACAACAAAACTGAAAGAGGAAAAATATTAGACAGGCACCCACTGTTTATTGCTGGTGTCGACTACAATCAAAAAGCGAGAATTGCTACCAGACACAAAATGAAGTCCGAAGATATATGGGCAAAAGTAGAATTTGGGGACATTAGTAACCCTGACTATCTGAACAAGATGCTTATAGAAAAGCACGAAATAGAATTAGGAGATTTATTAAACACCAGAACCTTTTTAGACCACAATCGCATCTACAAAAAGCCTGATAAAACTGAGCTCTCTTGTAAATCAAATGGAGCTTTTGCCTATCGGGGAAGAAGAATTCCAAATAATGAATTGTTTCAAAACCTAAGTGACCATTTAAAAGCCTGGACACCTTACCTAAAAAAATTTGGATTATTAATCGTTGAGCTACATTCTATTAATCCGACACAAGCAGCATCTAATATTGGTAAAACGCTTGCCACTCCCTACGACGCAACTCATGGCTACACAGATCAATACATTATAGAATTACCTTGTTTTTTAAACGCTGCAAAACAGGCCGGGCTACAACCTGTGCCAGAGTACTTATTTAAATTTCCTGATGAGCAAAAAACAACCGTAAGCATACAACTTTTAAAATCAGTATAAGCAAATAAAAGAGCTCTGAAATCATCTAATTTTTGAGAAATTAAATAAATTTTAATGGTAATGCTTGTGAAACACGCAAATATTATGGTATATTTTGCTAACTTTGTAAGCTTGAAATTTAAACTCTTCATAACGCTCCTCCTCGTCGTTTCAGCCTGCCTAGCCCAAGTTGAAACCTACCTGGTCAGTGATTTGAATTTCAGAGAATTTCTACAAGAAAATCACTCTGAAGTTTTGGTCAATGATTCTTTGTTGGATATTGAGGCCTGTGCTTCAGTTACATGGATGGATTGCTCTTCGCAAGAAATTTCCAGCTTGGATGGCTTACAATACTTTGAAAACCTATCACATTTAAATTGCAGCTACAACCCGCTGACAGAGTTATTAAATATACCTACTAATATCGCTCACTTAAATTGCAGTTATTGTGTGAATATAGACACCATAGGAACATTACCTAATACACTGAATTACTTAAATTGCAGTTACAATCAAATTAACGAATTACCTGACTTACCTTTAAGTTTGGAGCAACTTTTTTGCTCTGTCAACACGCTAACATCCATACCTTATCTACCCCACAACTTAACACATATAGATTGCAGTTTCAATAATCTTGTAGAACTACCCTATTTGCCTAATAATCTGGCACTTATCAACTGTAGCTACAATAATCTGACATCATTGCCGGATCTGCCACCTGATCTGGGATTAATTTACAACAACCCACTAAGCATTTTCAACAATAACATCCAATGTGTAGGAGAATACACGGAAATATTTGAGGAATTACTTGGTATTTATTCCAATTGTATTGACTCAACTAATTTGGTTACTCAAGATGTTTTATTGCCCGAAGGCTGGTCTATATTTTCCATTTATGGCTTGAGTGCAGATATGAATTTAGAAAAAATTCTAGACCCCATTGTCAGCAACGTTATCATGGCAAAAGACAACTATGGATCTGTTTATCTTACGGAATGGGATTATAATGGTGTAGGTGATATTACTCTGGGTGAAGCATATCAAATAAAAACTTATTCTGAAACCACACTTTCATTAGATTTAGAATACATACAACCGGAATCTAAGCCCATAAATATGAATGCAGGCTGGAACATGATCGGTTACCTTAGAAACATTCCTGCACCAGCAGATTTGGTCTTTGCCGAACTCGTTGAAACAGGCAATCTTTTAATCGCCAAAGACCATTCAGGAGCTGTCTATCTTCCATCGTGGGGGTTTAATGGCATTGGTAATATGGAATCCGGAAAAGGCTATCAGGTGAAACTACAAGAAGATGCCCAACTACACTTCCTGCCCAATAGTGTGAGTTATTAGAAATCAGCGATCAGCTGTGGTGTCATCCTAAGCCTACCAAAGGCAGGAAGCCCTATCGAAGCGTGGGCTATAAGACTGTAAAACCACAAAATTGTTAGCGACAGAGAATTAGATAAATAAAATCTTATTACACTAGTTTATCAAGATATTTTTTGATAACTTGAGCTGATTAAATTTACTTAACCCCCCTTAAAATGAAGCGTATACACTACTTTTTATTTGCATTACTTACCTGTAATGCCTTCGCTCAAAACATCGAATCGGGTCAATTTTACACTCCAGTAAACACAGGAGCTAATATGACCCTGGGTATTAACACAGACGATTTAGATAGTTTCATTGGTGCCATGATTGGAGCCTTTA
>JANXFM010000182.1 GCA_024959975.1 Flavobacteriales bacterium | reverse complement strand
AGAATAAAGGCGATGCCTGTCATCATAATCAGGTAACTCTTTTTATCAAATAAAAACTTTTTATTTTCCATATCAATAATGTAATTCGTCTGTAGTTAATTTTAAGTATTTACGTACTGCAAAATAGGTACATCCCCAAGGTATCAAAAACCCTAAACAAAGAATACCGGAATAGAGCGCTATTTGTGCCTCAGGTTTGTGTAATCTTTGTATTTCAGGAAGTAAATCTACTCCATACCTAATGAGTAAATCCAAGCAAATTATTGCCAGTACCGAAGCTAAAAGACCGTGTTGAAGGCTTTTCTTAATGAATGGTTTTCGGATAAATGTTTTGGTTGCACCTACCAATTGCATGGTTTTAATTAGGAATCGTTTAGAATATATGGTTAAACGGATGGATGAATTTATGAGTGCAATAGCGATAAGACTAAAAACCAAACTTAATGCGAGCAGTGTATACGAGACTTTTTGAAGATTGTCGTTTAATAGCTTAATTAAAGATTTATCGTAAACGACTTCTTGCACAACCGGAATTGCCAGGAGTTCTTTTTCAATGTTTTCGGGGTTGTTCGTTTGTGTGTAATAGGCTTGAAAGTGTATGTCGATGGCATCTGTTAGTGGGTTAAATCCAAGGAAGTTAATGAAGTCTTCACCTAAATCGTTTTCAAGATCTTTTGCTGCTTCATCTTTAGAGATGAATTCAGTAGTTTTTACATGTTCACTAAGTTCCAACTGTCGTTGAAACTGTTTTACCATGACTTGTTTTGCATCCGGTTTCAGTAAAACGGTAAAGGCAATGTTTTCCTGTACTTGATCTGCAATTGCTTTAGAGTGGTAGAGTACAGTACTCAGTAGTCCCATTAAGAATAGAACTAAAGTCATACTTACCACTACTGATATGTATGATGACCGAAGTCTTCGTTTATTAAACCTGTCTTGTTTTTGACTCATTGAGGGCTAATTTACAAATTCATTGAATATTATTATTTGATTGTTGAAATAAGTCCTGATATTTTATTTACAGCTTTAAGGATATACTTTTCTCGGATACTATTACATTCCATAGAATGTTGATTTTGACTTGCAATAAAAACTGTTTTACGAGTTTAATTATTCAATAAGTTCTTCTTAGTGGTTCAATGGTTCCGGAGTATTTTATTAGATCCATTTTTATTGAACCCACCAAGACCTTTGTTTTTATTTGGAGTGGTATTTTATTTGCATCATCACTTATCCAGAGATTCATGCCGTAATCATCTTTAAATACTCTTCCTGTTTCAAGTTCAGGAGCCCATTTAGTGCAGGGGATCCACCCGAATTTTGTTTTGATGGTGTCGGCACCCAGATAATACAAATTTGACTCCATGAATTCATCATCGAGATATATTTGAATCGGAAAACTTTCGCCTACTTTTAGCGTGTCGAAATTTTGTGCACGTAAATAGTAAAATATAGAAAGTATGTCCTGGGTGTTTTTCGGAAGAGGAATCGTGTCTCGGGTAGATTCTGCTTGTTGAAGTTTGTAATTAAAAAAAACGGATTCTTTTTTCTTGTAACTCCCTTCTTTAACATCGCGATAAAATTGATTTGGATGCAAGTTGGTTTTATCAACAATGCTTTCATAGGAGTCTCTAACTTTAAAGAATAGGTTGAATAAACCGGTAGATTTCCCGGTTGCAATAAATCTGTACTGATTATTAATCGTTTTGACTTCTAAACGGGCTATTCCCGCTGCTAATGGACCGTAGTGAATTTTATATTCCAGTTTTTCTCCTTTTTTGAAAGAAATGTGCTCACCTTGAGCATAAACCTTAAAATTAACAAGAAGTATAAGCAGGATGATTTTATTCATCTTAGTCAAATTGTAAATTGATTGTGTTAATAGTCACTAAAGATAATAGTTTAACACAGAAAAAGCTCCGAACCATGTCCGGAGCTTGTAAGACCCCCCTCCCCAGTGAAATCTTTTATTATAAACTATCTAGTCTATCTAGAGTCAAAATACGTGCCAAGATTATTAGGGGGGGTAAAAATTCTTTTAATTATTTATGATCTTATCCATTTTACTTCCAAAAAGAGTTCATCAAAGCCAATACGCCTTCCCTTAAGTTCTATGCGATCATTTGGTTTTAATATTTCGAAAGGATTTGATTTATAATTAAGAGCTACAACTGTATAGTTGAAAACTACTTATTTGTTTCATGGATTGAAGACGCTTTCGTATTCTAAAAATTTATGGACATTTTGGGTGAGGAACAGATGCCGTCTTGCCACACATTACCCCTGGTGGTTTAAAATCATTAATAGTTTGGTCTTTTTACTATTTCGTGCTTACAGGGATTGTACATTATTTATACAGTACACCCTTAAAAAACATAAACGAAAACAATTAATAGAACATCTGCTTAATGCAAAATGGCGATCAAATTATCTTCGAAGTATTTTTAACGGACTTGTGTCTGTCTAAAATAAAAAGTGATTTGCAATAAGGATTAAGACCAGAGAAAAAGTCAAAAAATTGAGCCATCCTGTTTTTTTATGAAAGTAATAGTAATTACTGATTATTGCAGACAAGGGTACTGCGTAGATGAGTAGTTTTATATGAAAATTATCTTTACTCAAATAGGAGTATGCCAGAGCTAAGAGAAGT
>JANXFM010000177.1 GCA_024959975.1 Flavobacteriales bacterium | reverse complement strand
CCTTCAATAAAAGCTTCAAAAGGATCGTTTGTGTAACCTTTATTAGGTTTTACCGTGTCGTGATGAGAATTTAAAAGTATGGTCGGTTTTTTTGCGTCAAAATATTTATTTACAGCCCACACATTATTTTTACTTCTGTTCGTAGAAATATTATGGTCTGTTTTTAACCAGTTTTCGATGAGGGCAGCTGTTTCATGCTCCTCTTCAGAAAATGATGACGTTTCAATAAGATCCTGAAGCAATTTAACGGCTTTGTGATGTTCTTCTTTCATGATTAAAGTGTTAAAAGCGTATGAGCTTCATCTCGGTTATTGATAGAGCTTGTATTACCAATCATAACTTTGGATACCTTGTTATTTAAAGCATAAAAAGAATTTTCCATTTTAGGCAACATACCGTCATGAATAATCTTTTTTGACTTTAAGGATTGATAATCCTCTGAATTGATCTTTTCAATCACAGAATTCTCATCATTTACATCCATTAAAACGCCTTTCTTTTCAAAACAGTAAAACAAGTCCGTATCGTATTGTTTACTCATTGAAATGGCGATCTCAGAAGCAATGGTATCTGCATTTGTATTTAACAATTGCCCATTGGTATCGTGACAGATGGCAGAGAAAATAGGAATCATGTTGTTGTTAACAAACAAATCAATAACCTTAGAATTAATAGTTTCAATATCACCTACAAAACCATAATCTATTGGATTTGCAGGTCTTTTTGTTGCTGAAATACAATTGGCATCTGCTCCGGATAAACCGACAGCATTACATCCTTTTGCTTGAAGTGTGGCCGTTATTTTTTTGTTGATCAGTCCTGCATACACCATAGTTACCACATCCAAATTTTCCTTAGATGTAATTCTTCGCCCCTCGTGCATACGAGTTTTTATTCCCAGTTTTTTACTCAGCTCAGTAGCAATTTTCCCACCACCATGAACCAGTATCTTGGGTTGATCTAAACGGATGAAATCTTCAAGAAACGCATCGAGCTTATCCGAATTGTTAATGATCTCACCCCCTATTTTAACGACCGTTAATTTAGTCTTCATTTCGCAACATTTTTAATAAAACTGCCTGTGCAGCATAAGTACGATTGTTGGCTTGTTCTAAGATCAATGAAGAAGGAGCGTCCAATACTTCATCTGTGGCAACCACATTTCTTCTGACAGGCAAACAATGCATAAATTTTGCGTTGTTGGTTAATTTCATTTTTTCACGGTTAACCACCCAGTGATCTAAGTTTTTAAGAGTATTCCCGTAATCACGATAACAAGACCAATTTTTAGCATAAATAAAATCGGCATTTTCAAAGGCCTTTTCCTGATCGTAAGAAATTTCAACGTCTTTTGTAAACTCTTCATTTAGCTCATACCCCTTGGGATGAGTAATCACAAGATCGACATTTGTTTCTTTAACCCATTCAACAAATGAATTGGATACAGACTGAGGTAATGCCCGGGGATGTGGAGCCCATGTAAGCACAACTTTCGGTTTCTCTATTATTTTGTTTTCTGTAATGGTAATGATATCAGCAAATGATTGTAGTGGATGAAGTGTCGCACTTTCAAGAGAAATAACAGGAACACTTGCATGAGCAATAAATTTTGTCAATACAGAGTCCTGATAGTCTTCCTCCCTGTTCGTTAATGAAGCAAAAGTACGGATGCCTATGACATCACAATATTGTGAAATAACTCCAGCAGCCTCTTTGATATGTTCCTGCGTACCCTGATTCATCACGGTACCATCTCCAAATTCTATGGTCCAGCCGTCATTATTTAAATTCATAACAACCACATTCATTCCTAAATTCATGGCTGCCTTCTGACTGCTTAAACGAGTTCGTAAACTCGGATTAAAAAATAACAAGCCAAGAGTTTTGTTTTTACCTAAACTGTCGTATTTAAAGGGACTTTCCTTTAGTTCCTGAGCAAGAGATAATAAACTTTTGATGTTATGAACATCTTTTATGGAAGTAAACTTTTTCACTTTAATAGGTTTTTTAATGCCTGAGCAAATGGCATAATTTCTTCTGTTGTAACATTTAAAGGAGGCAATATTCTCAGCAAATTAGGGTTCGCAGAAGCTCCTGTGAAGATCTGATAATCATTTAGCAATTTCAACCGTAATTCTTTTATCGGAAAGTCAAACTCTACACCCAGCATTAAACCTTTACCTTTAATATTCTTAATGCAAGATATTGTTTTCAATTCACTTATTAAGGTGTTGCTAACCTGCATCACATTTTCTGATAAAGACTCTTTTTTCAGTGTATTTAAAACAGCAATCCCCGCAGCACATGCTAAATGATTACCGCCAAAGGTTGTCCCTAACAATCCATTACTGGCTTCGATCTTAGGGTCAATCAAGACGCCTCCAACAGGAAATCCATTACCCATTCCCTTGGCCATGGTAATAATATCCGCTTGAACATTGGCATACTGATGCGCGAAAAAATGTCCGGTTCTACCGTAACCACTTTGTATTTCGTCCAATATGAGTAAAGCTTCCTGTTCTTTACAACTTTGAGCTAAAAAATTAAAAAACTCTTCACTTGGAGCATCCAAACCACCAACACCCTGTATGCCTTCTACAATTACGGCACAGACATCTTTGTTTTTTAAAGCTTCTGTCAATGCTTTCTTATCATTAAGTTCAATAAATTCAACTTCAAAGTTGTCTTTATTGATTGGTGCAGACAGCTTGGTGTTATCCGTTACGTTTAAAGCAGCAGCAGTACGTCCATGAAAACTACCTTTAAAGGAAACAACTTTCTTTTTGCCTGTATGGAATGATGCCAGTTTAAGGGCATTCTCATTTGCTTCTGCTCCACTATTACATAGGAATAATTGATGTTCGGGATAGCCACTTTGTTCTGCTAATTTCTGAGCCAATTCATCCTGAATAGGCATGTTAACAGAATTCGAATAAAAGCCAATTTTTTGCAATTGACGATTTATTTGATCGACATACTCCGGGTGACTGTGTCCAATAGAGATAACTCCATGACCACCATACAGATCGAGATATTCTTTTCCGTTTTCATCGAAAACAGATACACCTTTTGCTTTTACCGGCGTGATATCAAATCTTGGATAGACGTTGAACAGGCCAGTTTCTTTTTTATTTACACCCTTTAATGTTGTCATTTTTAAGCTGAAAAGTTGTTGTTTTTATAAGTAATTGGCTTTAAAATGAAGCCCGGTACTTTCCTCCCATCCAAACATGATGTTCATGTTTTGTATGGCTTGTCCGGCAGCCCCTTTTAATAAGTTATCGATTACTGAAGTAACCAATACTTTATCGTCAATTTTTTGCACCTGAATAAAACAATTATTGGTATTCACCACTTGTTTTAAATGAACCGAATTTTCACTGACAAATATAAAAGAATTGGCCTCATAAAAGCTTTGAAACAAACTTACCAATTCCTCCTGAGATAAATCGCTTTTCGTGTAGATGCTGGCAAAAATTCCTCGGGTGAAATTCCCTCTTACGGGTAAAAAGTTTAAATCAGCTACATCAGACTGTAAACTGGTTAAACTTTCGTTAATCTCATCTAAATGCTGATGCTTAAAAGCTTTGTAAATAGAAATATTATTATTTCTCCAACTAAAATGAGAGGTATCACTCAAAGTTTTACCGGCGCCTGTTGATCCCGTAATGGCATGAACATGAATGGAATCTTTTAAAACTCCTTTCTGTGCCAATGGAAGTAATCCCAATTGAATGGCTGTTGCAAAACAACCCGGGTTAGCTATGTATTGAGAATTTTTAATGTCTTTTTTGTTTAACTCTACCAATCCGTAAGTAAAGTCTTTACCTTGGAAATTTGAATCCTCCTTTAAACGAAAATCATTACTCAAATCAATGACCTTTGTGTTTTTAGAAAAGGTATTCTTTTCTAAAAATACGGAAGAATTACCGTGACCTAAACAAAGAAAAAGAACATCGACATCCGGATTAATCTGATCGCTAAAAACCAACGAGCTATGCCCTAGCAAATCCTGATGCATTTCCGAGACCTTCATTCCGGCATTGGAATGACTGTACATAAAATCAATATTTACCTCAGGGTGATGTACCAAACAACGAATAAGTTCGCCCGCTACATAGCCACTACTACCTACAACTCCTACTTGTATCATTGTTGTTTATTTACGTGGTTAAAAATTTGCATGGAATTGGCCAGTATTTTGGTAAATCCTTTCACATCATCACCGGTCCAGTTTTTATTGATCTCACCATATTCACCAAAGTCAGAGGTCATCAGATCGTTTGGAGATTCTATTCCTTTTACGGTAAATCGATACGGGTCAAGCTGAACAAATACTTTTCCACTAACATACGTTTGTGTGTCTTCTAAGAAGGTTTCA
>JANXFM010000078.1 GCA_024959975.1 Flavobacteriales bacterium | reverse complement strand
CCTAATCCCATTGATGTGTCTGCACCCGGATTTTCTCCTGAAGATTTACAGGTGTCCGGTAAAAATGTGACTCTTAAAAGAATTAAGCCCGGTCAGTACGAAGCAACTGTAAGAGATAATGCGAAGGGTGATGCTGAAATTTCAATTAAAGCTAATAGCAGAAATATTGGTAAGCCTATAGCGTTTAGATTAAAGAGAATTCCTTCGCCTACTGCAAGTATCAACGGTAAGAAAGAAGGTAAAATGTCAAAAGGAAAACTTAGTAAAGCTCAGGGTATCGTCGCTTCACTACCAAACTTCCCATTTGATTTAAAGTATAAAGTTGAGTCGTTTGATGTTCGTATGAAAGATGGCGAATACACCAAAACGATTAAAGTAAAAGGTAATAAGTTTACTTCTGAAGTCAAAGAGAAGATTATTAAACTTAAACCGGGTTCCGATATCTCGTTTACAAACATTAAGGCAAAAGGCCCTGATGGACGTAAGCAGTGTGGTGCCATAGTTTTGACAGTACAGTAATTTTAAATACGAAGCGATCATGAAAATCTTAAAGATTGCCCTAACAGGATTAGCTCTATTAGCAAGCTCTACAATGTTTGCTCAAACAAATGTTTTGGATTATAATTCTAGTCCTACACCTTTAGACGGTCATGCTTTTATTAAGCATCACGACTATCAAAACAGAGTATTGGATTATCCTTTTGTTCGAGAAGATGATATTCTTTGGTCAAAAACATACATCCAAAGAATTGACTTAAGACAAAAAAAGAACCATCCATTATACTTCCCTCAGTATCCTGTAAAATTAGGTTCTGGACAAGTTCGTATGAACATGGCTGATAACTTATTGAAAGCAGTACTTGAAGATCAGTCTTTAGTTGCTTATGAAGATGAGTACTTTGATGAGGTGAAGTCTGTTGTGGCGATTAACAAACTACTATTTTCTATTACGGAGGAAGAATATGAGGATATTGATACTGGTGAGTTAATTAGTGAATTAGATACAGTACGTGTTGAGAGTAAAGACATTAAAGAGTTTTTAGTTGTAGAAGACCGTTTCTTCGACAAAAAGAGGTCTGTACTTGATGTGCGTATTCTAGGTCTTTGTCCTGTGGCTGAAATCATGAACAAAGAAACTTACGAAATGGAAAAAGTTAAGTTGTTTTGGGTATGGTTACCAGAAGCTCGTCAGACGCTAGCAAACGCTACAGTTTATAATACTAGCAATAGTGTTGAAAGATTGACTTATGATGAGTTTTTACAAAAGAGATTGTTTGCTTCTGTAATTACTAAGGAAACAAACTTGTACGACAGATCTATTTTTGAATACAAGAAAGATAGAATGCAACAGCTTCTTGAAGCTGATCGTATTAAGAACGATATCCGTAATATGGAAAGCGATCTTTGGGAATACTAATCCTATTTCAAAGTTAAAATATGAAGCTCCCTTAGGGAGCTTTTTTTCTTATGAAAAAGTTTGATTATATCATTGTAGGACAAGGTTTGGCAGGGACCGTTTTAGCTTTTCAGCTCAAACGAAAAGGCAAAAGTGTTTTCGTAATCGATAAGCATAGAGAAAGTACATCTTCCAAAATTGCTCCCGGGGCATATAATCCTATGGTGTTAAAAAGATTTACACCCTGCTGGAAAGTTGAAGAACAATTAGAACCCTTGTATGATTTTATTAAAAACTTCGAAGAGACTTTTAATGAATCTGTTCATACTCCATTAAAGTTATGGCGAAAATTCTATTCTGTTCAGGAACAAAATTTGTGGCTTGAGAAATCGGAGAACGACAGACTTACCCCTTTTATGAATCCTTCTTTTATTGCCAATCCCTACAAAGATATTATTGCAGACTTTGGTTTTGGAGAAGTGATAAATTCCGGTCGGGTTCAATTGTCAAAAGTGATTTCACTTTTTAAAGAACAACTTGAAAATGAAGCTTGTTTTTTAAACGAAGTGTTTGATTACAATGCTTTAGAAATTCGTTCAACTGCTGTGGTGTACAAATCTGTTTCAGCAGACAAAATAGTCTTTTGTGAAGGACATAGATTGACGGATAATCCTTTCTTCAACTATTTACCTTTAATGCGAACAAAGGGAGAGTTGATCACGGTAAAGTTAAAAGGCTTGCAGGTCAGAGAACTGATAAAAAGTAATATTTCAATTCTTCCTTTAGGTGATGATTTGTACAAGGTGGGAGCGACTTTTAATTGGGACGATAAAGATGAGGTCTGTACAGTGCAGGCAAAAGAAGAACTCTTGGATAAATTGAAAGAATTGGTAAGTGTAAGCCCTGAAGTGGTAAAACAGGAGGCCGGATTAAGGCCAACCGTAAAGGATCGAAGAGCACTGCTTGGTGCACATCCCAAATACGATAATATTATTGTGTTTAATGGTCTTGGAACTCGTGGTTTATTAATTTCTCCCTACTTATCTTTGCAACTTATTGACTTTATGGAACAGGGAATTTCTTTAGACCCTGAAGTAGATATTAAACGTTACGAAAACGAGATGCCATGTTAGCAATTCAGAATATAAGTGTGCAGTTTGGAGGTGAGGTGTTGTTTGCCGATATGAGCTTTATGGTAAATAAGGGTGATCGAATAGGCCTTGTTGGAAAGAATGGGGCAGGTAAGTCCACCTTATTAAAGATTATTCATTCCAAAAAAGGTTTCGATTCCGGTTCGGTTAACCTACAAAAAGAGATGGAAGTAGGTTATTTATCTCAAGACATTGATTTTGTAAAAGGAAATACGGTTCTTGAAGAGGCTGAAAAGGCTTTTGAACGGATCAAACAGGTTCAAAAAGAACTTAATTTTATTCAGGAAGAACTTGTAAACAGAACGGACTATGAATCGGAGGAATACCTTGAGATTATAAACAAGTGCAGTGAATTAGAGCACGAATTAAATGTAATTGGTGGTTACACATTCCATGCTCATATTGAAAAGGTACTTTTTGGTTTAGGTTTTAAATCGGAAGATCTAACAAAACTTACCGACACGTTTAGTGGTGGATGGCGTATGCGCATCGAATTGGCTAAGGTCTTATTGAGTAACCCGGATGTGTTGCTTTTGGATGAGCCTACAAACCACCTTGATATTGAGTCTATTGTTTGGCTGGAGAATTTTTTAAGAAGCTATGCAGGAGCGGTTATATTGGTTTCACACGACAGGGCATTCCTGGATCAGGTTACCAATAGAACGATAGAAATTGCAAACCGTAAGGTTTATGATTATAAAGCTCCTTATACAAAGTATTTGCAATTGCGTCAGGAGCGCCTAGAGCAACAAGTTGCGGTAAAGAAAAATCAAGATAAGGAGATTAAACAGACTGAAGAGCTAATAGACAAGTTCAGGTACAAAGCGAGTAAGGCTGCCTTTGCCCAAAGTTTGATTAAGAAACTCGATAAAATGGATCGCGTGGAAGTTGATGCTACAGACCTTAAAAAAATGAATTTTTCATTTCCGGAGTCTACAGCGCCAGGAAAAGTAATTTTGGAGATTGAACAATTATCAAAATTTTACGGAGAAAAAAAGGTCATTCAAAATTTAGACTTGCAAATTGATCGTGGAGATCGTCTGGCTTTTGTGGGGCAGAATGGTCAGGGAAAAACCACTTTAATTAAATGTATTACCGAAGCTGAAACACATCAGGGGAGTATAAAAACAGGTCACAATGTTGATATGAGTTATTTTGCTCAAAATCAGGCTGAACTATTAGATCCGGAAAAAAGAGTTATTGATGTTATTGAAGATGTTGCCGATGACAAATTGAGATCCAGGTCGAGAGATATGCTGGGTTCATTTTTGTTTAGTGGCGATGATGTAGAGAAAAAGGTAAGCGTACTTTCCGGAGGAGAACGATCTAGACTGGCATTATGTAAAATGTTATTGCAGTCTTCAAATTTTTTGATTCTCGATGAGCCTACCAATCATTTAGATATTATTTCAAAAGAAGTATTAAAGAATGCTTTGAAGTCCTATCAGGGAACTTTGGTGATTGTTTCTCACGACAGAGATTTTCTTGCCGGACTTTCAAATAAGATCATTGAGTTCAGAGATGGGCAAATCAAAACACATTTAGGAGATATTAATGACTATTTAAGCTTTAGGAAAGTAGAATCTATGCGCGAGATAGAAAAGCGCTCTAAAGAGCTTAAAAAGCCCGTTAAAGTTCAGTTGGGTAAGGAAGATAGAAAGGTACTTGAAAAAGAAATAAAAAAAGTTAATAATCTACTTTCTAAAGCAGAGCGCAAAATAGATGATCTGGAAAAGTTTATTGCGAAGTGTGATGTAGACCTGGCCGATCCACAGAAAAGTGAATCATTATTATCGGATGCAGAATTCTTCGCCAATTATCAAAAGTCTAAAGATGATCTGGATCAGCAGATGGAAGACTGGGAGAAATATCAGAGTCAAATGGAAACTTTATTAGCGAAGCGTTAAACCTTAGGTTAAACCCAAGGTTTAGGAAGCGAATTCAGCTTTAGAATGATCGCACAGCTCTTACTTGTCTGTTTGCGTATTTGCCGTCGTAATTTTGGGATCCGCCATTAAAGTTTTGTATCCATGCAAAGAAATCAGAATATTGACTGGAAGACCAGTAGATAGAACTGAAATTCCCTAAGCCCTGACTGTGGAGATTTGTATATATTAAATTGAGTTCACCTTTGCTTGGCAAGTACCAGTCGTCGTAGCCATTTCGTGTAAGCTCGCTACAGATCTTTGCAGCAATATTGTTTTGACTACAATCACTTATGATGTTTAGGGTGTTTTGAAGACCGGATCCGATTTGATCGTTATTTGCTCCATCTATCAGATTTCCCTGGCAGCCCCAGTTTGCAGAGTTGCTTTGATCGTTGGTACTAACAACCAAACCTGTTTTCAAATCTTCGCTCATGTAAAATACGATTCCTCCAAATACTTCATCTCCAATTTCAACAGTGAGGATGTCATCACAATCATAATAATTTTCAGCATATACGCATTCAATTAATTCTGTTGTGTTTTCATTGTAATTGCATGCGTTTATGTCGAGGCAGCCTTCAATTTCAAATTCGTCACAAATTAAGTCTCCATCGCTATCGTTAATGCAGTTGTCATTGCAGTCATAACCCGGAACAGGGTACAAGCATTCACCGGCATCTGTAGCTAAAGGGTCGTAGTTACACGCATTTCCATCCTGACAGCCTTGAATTTCATCCGTATCATAGATGAGATCGTTGTCGGTATCTATTAAACAACTGCCGTCATCTTTATTTGCGAGTGGCCAGTAATTTGGTGCAGTCGGCTCGGTGCAGCCTTCAATTTCAAATAGATAATTTACAGCTATGTTTTCCGTAGTAAAAGAAAAACTTGCGACAGCGTTATTCATTTTAATTTGGTAGCCGAGGCCGGGTGTGAAATCTCCAATGCCATTAAATGCGAATTGTGGTATGTAAACATGTCCCTCATTATCTTTAATTACCTCAATGTTTTGGTGTATTGGGTATAGTGCTGCTGCAACATTTATTGGGCTTTTAAGTGGGTATCCTATGTTGTTCCAACCTTCACTAAGAGAAATGTCAATAGGGCTGTTTGCTACAGAGTCAATAAGGCTAATGAAGTAAGTTTCCTGTTCAGAAAGAAGTTGCTCGAGCGTCGAGATATACTCAGCACTATCTGCCAAATAATATTGACTGATATCTTGAGCTACGGATGCAAAAAAATGACAACCAAAAGCGATGAGTAAACAACATCTTTTCATAACGAGGGGAAGGTTATGGTTTAAAGATAGTCATTTTGAGCTTAATTTGCTATTGTTTAGGAAGTTTGGTGATTAAAAAAGCCCGCACATGCGGGGCTTTTTTTTAATGTAATTTTTTCTCTACGGTTCCATCACTGAAGAGATAGATCAGTGTTGATCCTTTTAGGTTTTGATCTAGGTTAACTTCTTGTCCTAATAGATTTACAACTTTAACTATGGATCGAATGTCATTTGGATGCAATTCGACAGGCATGTCTATGACCCATTGTGGTACGGTGGGGGTAAGTGCAATTCTTTGTCCGTCTGTTTTTGGATACATGAAGGCATCAATTGCCTGAGTTACCTTAATTTGGTATCCCTGACCCGGGATAAGGTCTCCGATCCCGTTAAATCCAAATTCCGGCCAATATACGTCTGCATTGTTGTTTTTTACAATCAATATGTGCTCAACAATAGCTTCAAAGGTTGCTGCAGCATCCTGAGCTTCATCCAATGTGTA
>JANXFM010000152.1 GCA_024959975.1 Flavobacteriales bacterium | reverse complement strand
ACCGTTAATTCTTCGCCATAAATATCCTCATTAAAATCGATGATATGTACTTCGATGGTTTTTTCTGTTCCATCTACGGTAGGGCGAACACCTATATTAAGCATCCCTTGACACTCCTTATCTCGAACTAAAACTCGCACTGCATAAACACCGTTAGCAGGAACTAGTTTATGGCTATTAACTACTTTTATATTTGCGGTAGGAAAACCTATTTGATGGCCCAAATGATCGCCTTTCACCACGATTCCGGTTAAACTAAAATCGTAAGTTAAATAGGTTCTAGCGGTCTTAATATGACCTTCATTCAAAGCTTTTCGAATTTTTGTTGAACTCACCGAAACTTCATGAACGTCCTGTGCACATATTTCTTCAACCTGAAATCCGTACAAAGGGCCATATTCTTTTAAATGCTCAAAACTCCCTTCTCTATTCCTTCCAAAATGATGATTGTAACCAATTACCAAACAACTCGTACCAATTTTATTGACTAAAATATCACGAACAAACTCTACAGAAGATAAACGCGAAAACTCTCTGGAGAATGGATGTATGATCAAATGATCTATTCCGGCCTTTTCCAAAAGGGCAATTTTCTCATTTTTTGTACTAATAAGCTTTAGGTCATCATCCGAAAACAAAACCATTCTCGGATGTGGAAAAAAGGTAAGTAAAACGGTCTCACCATTACTATCATTCGCAATCTGACGCAGTCGATCAATGATTTTTAAATGCCCAATATGTACCCCATCAAAAGTCCCGGTTGTAACAACAGCATTTTCAACTTTTTCAAACTCTTCAATGTTATGATATATTCTCACAGACAGAAATCTAAAGATATTATTCTCAGCAACTAAACGCGCAATCATTAGTATTTAAAAGCGCATTCAAAATTAGTAAAATAAAAAAGGTGATGACTATTATCTAATTAAATAAAAATCAATAAATTTGCGCCCGTAAACAAGGATAATTCATTTTTCAACAAAACATATTTTACGATGTCAAAAAATATCGGAAAAATCGCTCAAATTATCGGACCTGTAGTCGATGTGAAATTCGATAGCAGTGTTGCTAGCCTACCTAACATCTATGACGCTCTTGAAATTACTAGAGAAAATGGGAAAAAAGTAATCCTTGAATGCCAACAACACATTGGTGAGGATACCATTCGTGCCATCTCCATGGATTCGACGGATGGTTTAAGTAGAGGGAACGAAGTTGTTGCTACAGGATCTCCTATTCTGATGCCTATTGGTGAGGAAATTAAAGGACGTTTATTTAACGTAGTTGGTGACGCGATTGACGGTATCGGTGCAGTGAGTAAAGAAGGTGGATACCCAATTCACCGTGATGCTCCGAGATTTGAAGATTTATCAACTTCTTCTGAAGTTTTATTTACAGGAATTAAAGTGATCGACTTAGTTGAGCCTTACTCTAAGGGTGGTAAAATTGGTCTTTTCGGTGGTGCCGGTGTAGGTAAAACCGTATTGATCATGGAGTTGATCAACAATATTGCAAAAGGACACGATGGGATTTCAGTATTTGCCGGTGTAGGTGAACGTACTCGTGAGGGTAACGACTTACTTCGTGAGATGATTGAATCTGGCGTAATCAAATATGGTAAAGAATTTGAAGAGGACATGGAACAAGGTGGTTGGGATCTGACAAAGGTAGATTCTAAAGAGATGATCAATTCTCAGGCTACTTTGGTATTTGGTCAGATGAACGAATCGCCGGGTGCTCGTGCTCGTGTTGCCCTTTCAGGATTGACATTAGCTGAATACTACCGTGATGGTGAAGGAGATGGTGCCGGACGTGATATCTTATTCTTTATCGATAACATTTTCCGTTTCACGCAAGCAGGTTCTGAGGTTTCTGCCTTATTAGGACGTATGCCATCTGCCGTAGGTTACCAACCTACTTTGGCAACAGAGATGGGAGCTATGCAGGAACGTATTACTTCAACGAAAAACGGATCTATTACTTCTGTACAGGCGGTTTATGTACCTGCCGATGACCTTACCGACCCTGCTCCGGCGACAACTTTCGCCCACTTGGATGCAACAACCGTATTGTCTCGTAAAATTGCAGAGTTAGGTATTTACCCGGCAGTAGATCCATTGGATTCTACTTCTCGTATCCTTAGTCCGGAAGTTTTAGGTGATGAACATTACTCTTGTGCACAAAATGTAAAAGAGATCTTACAACGCTACAAGGAGCTTCAGGATATTATCGCCATCTTAGGATTGGATGAATTATCTGAAGAAGATAAACAAGCTGTACATCGCGCACGTCGTGTACAACGTTTCTTATCTCAACCATTCCACGTAGCAGAACAGTTTACAGGTTTAAAAGGAGTTTACGTAAGCATCGAAGACACGATCAAAGGATTTAATATGATCCTTAATGGTGAATTAGACTACTTACCGGAAGCAGCCTTCAACTTAGTAGGTTCTATTGAAGAAGCCGTTGAAAAAGGTAACAAAATCTTAGCTGAAGCTAAAGCTTAAAAACACACACAAATGCTCGTAGAGATTATCACACCCGACGCGAAACTATTTGAAGGTGAAGTCAGTTCAATTAAACTTCCCGGGACAAATGGAGGCTTTGAGATCTTGAATGATCACGCGCCTATTATTTCAACTTTAACGGCCGGTGAAATTTCAATCGTTTTGGATAAAGGTCAAAAAGAATCTTTTGAGATTCACGGAGGCGTTATCGAAATGCAAAACAATAAAATTATCGTTCTAGCTGACTAAGCTATTTCGGTTTAAATACAAAAAGAGTCCCGGAGAATTCGGGACTCTTTTTTTATGCCTAAGATTTCTATCTTTACCACATGTCTAAAGGCTTCAAAACAGAAGATACGATTCGCGATAAGCTCCTGATCCGAAAGGAAAGAAACAGCTTACGGTCTTTACGTGCCGACTCAAACCTGATTGACTTTTGTTCGAACGACTACTTAGGGTTTGCTAAAAACCTGTCCGTAAAAGCGTGCAAAGATCAAGGGGCTACCGGCTCTCGTTTAATCAGTGGAAACTCCACTCAATTTGAACTTCTGGAAAATAAAATTGCCGCATTTCACAAGGCAGAAACCGGATTGATATTCAATTCGGGTTACGATGCCAATATTGGC
>JANXFM010000125.1 GCA_024959975.1 Flavobacteriales bacterium | reverse complement strand
ATGATAAATCGGAAGGTTACTTTATTGAGCCTACTGTAATTTTGGCTAAAAGCCCTCGTTACACAACGATGGAAACTGAGTTGTTTGGGCCTGTAATTACGATTTACGTTTACGATGAAAACGATTTTGAAGCCACTTTAGAATTGGTAGATACCACTTCGGAGTACGCTTTAACAGGGGCTATTTTCTCTAATGATAGATATGCCATTGAATTGGCTTCTGAGAAATTGAAAAATGCTGCAGGTAATTTTTACATCAATGATAAGCCAACAGGAGCTGTTGTTTCGCAACAACCTTTTGGTGGTGCTCGCGCTTCGGGAACGAATGACAAAGCAGGATCTGCCTTGAACTTGTTGCGTTGGATTTCTCCAAGAACCATTAAGGAATCTTTTGTTTCACCAACAGATTACAGATACCCGTTTTTAGGGTAGTTAATACCATAGAGCCTTGCGATAGTGAGGTTTTTTTACTTTTTATGGAAAAAGAAAATAAAGGACAAGAGCAGCCAAATAACCCGATGCACGGCGTGAAGTTGGTAGAGATGTTGGAGTATTTAGAGGGCGTGTATGGCTGGGAAGAAATGGGCGAGCGTCTTGGCATAAATTGCTTTTTAAATAAACCAACTTTTAAATCGAGTTTGAAGTTCTTAAGGACTACACCCTGGGCTAGAGAAAAAGTAGAGCGTTTGTATTTAAAGTCGATTGCAAATAATGATTAGTAACTAGTTGGTAGTACCTTCATCCTATTCTAGTTTCAGTTGATGACTAAGCAAGAATAAATTATCCATTATCAATTATAATACTGATTTTCAGCCTCGTTGATTTTTCGTAAATTTGCAGGCGTTTAATAGATAGAATTAAATATTTATGATCTTATCAAAAAATAAAGAAATTTCTTTTGTGGATTTCCGTCAGGAACTATTGTCAGATTACCGCTTGGCTTGCGAAAGCCGTGAGGTAAGTTTGTTAGGTCGTCGTGAGGTGTTAACAGGCAAGGCGAAATTTGGAATTTTTGGTGATGGTAAGGAGTTGGCACAAATAGCCATGGCAAAAGTTTTTAGAAAAGGGGATTTTCGTTCCGGTTATTACCGTGATCAGACTTTTATGATGGCCATTGGTGAAGTGTCGATCCGGGAAATGTTTGCTGGTCTTTATGGTCATACGGATGTGGTTCAGGAGCCGGCATCAGCAGGTCGTCAGATGTCAGGGCATTATGCTACACGCAGTTTAAATGAGGATGGTACCTGGAAGGATTTAATGCAGATGAAAAATTCTTCGGCAGATATTTCCTGTACTTCAGCTCAAATGCCTCGTTTGTTAGGATTGGCACAAGCTTCAAAAGTATATCGCAATAATAAAGATTTACAAGATTGGAGTTCTTTCTCTGATAAAGGAAATGAAATTGCTTTTGGAACCATTGGTGATGCAAGTACTTCTGAAGGTTTGTTTTTTGAAACCATTAACGCTGCCGGAGTTTTACAAGTGCCAATGATCATGTCTGTTTGGGATGATGGTTATGGGATTTCAGTACCTTCTAAATATCAGACAACTAAAGAGAGTATTTCAGAAGTTTTAAAAGGTTTTCAACGTGATGAAAATGGCGAAGGGTATGAAATTTTTTGTGTTAAAGGTTGGGATTATCCGTCTTTAATTGAAACGTATCAAAGAGCCGAAAAAATAGCTCGTGAAGAGCATGTCCCTTGTTTGATACACGTTTCGGAAGTAACACAACCTCAAGGACATTCTACTTCCGGTTCGCACGAACGTTACAAGTCTAAAGAACGTTTGCAGTGGGAATCGGATTTCGATCCCATAAAAAAAATGGGTGAATGGATGACTCAGACGGGTATTGCTACTCAGGAGGATTTGGATGCTATTTACGTAGCGGCGAAGAAAACAATAAGGCTTGCAAAAGGCGAAGCCTGGAAAGCATACATTAATCCGATAAAAGAAGAGCAGAAAGAAGTTGCTTCTTTATTGTTGCAATTAGCAGAGGGAAGCCCTAATAAAGTTTTTATCGAAAAGCTGGCTAATGATTTAAGTAAAAATATTGAGCCTTTCCGAAAAGATATCTTTTATGCAGCTCGCAGGGGACTTCGTTTGGTTCGCTCTGAGAATTCTTCGGTCAAAGCAGGTTTAATAGCATGGTTGAATAGGGAAAAGGAAGTCAATTCTGATCGTTTTAGTAGTCATTTGTATAGTGCGTCTGAATTTGCCTCTTTAAAAATAGAAGAGGTTTTGCCGGAGTATGATGATGATGCCCGGGATGTGGATGCACGGATTATTATCCGGGATAACTTTGATGCGATTCTTACAAATAAGCCGGAGACTTTAATTTTCGGTGAAGATTCAGGTTGTATTGGAGATGTGAATCAGGGTCTGGAAGGAATGCAGGAGAAGCACGGCGAATTGCGTGTTTCAGATACGGGAATTCGTGAAGCTACGATCCTTGGACAGGGTATTGGAATGGCACTTCGTGGTTTACGTCCCATTGCCGAGATTCAGTATTTAGACTATTTATTGTATGCCATTCAGATCATGAGTGATGATCTGGCTACTTTACACTACAGAACAAAAGGGGGGCAGAAAGCCCCATTAATCGTAAGAACTCGTGGACATCGTTTGGAAGGGATCTGGCATTCCGGTTCGCCTATGGGAATGATTATTAATTCTCTTAGAGGAGTGAATATTTTAGTGCCTAGAAACATGACTAAAGCTGCAGGTTTTTATAATACCATGTTAGCGTCTGATGATCCGGCTTTAATTATTGAGTGTTTGAATGGATATCGTTTGAAAGAAAAGATGCCATCTAATTTAGGTGCCTTTAGAACTCCGGTTGGACTAGTTGAAACAACTAAGGAAGGAACAGATGTAACATTGGTTACCTATGGCTCAACATGGCGCTTGGTAATGGAAGCTGCTCGAGAGTTAGAAGCAGAAGATATTTCTGTCGAGGTTATTGATATTCAATCTTTAATTCCATTTGACGTAAATCATAAAATTGTAGAAAGTATTGCTAAAACAAATCGTGTAATCTTTATTGATGAGGATGTTCCTGGTGGAGCTACATCTTATATGATGCAGAAGGTGTTGGAAGAGCAAAAAGCATATTTTCATTTAGATAGTGAGCCTCGTACCTTGACAGCAAAAGCACATCGTCCTGCCTACGGAACGGATGGAGATTATTTCTCTAAACCTAGTGTAGACGATATTTTTGAAGAGGTTTATGAGATGATGCGAGGTGTTGATCCCGAAAAGTATTTGAGTATCTACTAAATGTGCAGTTGAAATAGTAGGGGTAAGTAATTGTAAAGGTTAGCCTTGTATGGAATAGTTTATTTACGAACTAACTTGTCAAAACATTTGTTTATTCTTGAGTCTTTATGCATTTGTTTAAATTGATTTAAACTGTATGAGTATACGCGGACTCTGTTGTTGATAAGGCTCTTGAGTTCAGTAATAACCTTTTGATCCGTATCAAAATAATATTCCGATACACTCTCAAGTTGATGTTCTGTGTGAATTAATTCTCCGTACATAGTTTTTTAGTTAACTAAAAAGCCTGTTATCCAGGTTCTATTCCTGGGGGCTTTTACTTTACAGTAAATTTCGTAAATCTTATTGATTAAAAGAAATTTTTTTGTTTAAGGATACAATTTTAATAAATGTCACATAAAATTTGATTATTTTCGTGAAAATAACAAGATTAAATACAGGTTTCTGTTATGAAAAGTAAGATTGATACCATTGATTTGGAAATCATTAAGCACTTGTCTTCAAATGCTAAGATTTCATATACTGATTTGGCTTCCAGAATTCTTGTTTCGCCGAGTACAGTGCATGTGAGAGTAAAAAGATTAGAGGATTTAGGGATTATAAAAAACTTCACCATAAGGATTGATTATTCGAAGTTAGGGTTTTCTTTTACGGCTTATTTGGGGGTGTTTTTGGACCAGGCGAAGAGTATCGATAATGTAGTTAAAGTTTTGAAGGAAATTCCACAGATTACAGTTATCGATTTTACTACGGGACAATTTAGTATTTTTTGTAAAGTAAGAGCAATGGATTCGGCTGCAGCTCGAAAAGTGCTTAAAAGGATTCATACCATTGATGGTATAAGTAGAACAGAAACATTTATTTCTATGGAAGAAATAATAAATGAGAAGGATTCTTTGATCGATTATATGGATTTAAATGAAACGAAGGGTTAATTTATATTAAAGCTGAAGCGAACCTAAAAGAAATACTCTTCTCATACGATGAAAACTACTGAAAAAGAAAGTTTATATAAAAATTTAGAGAAGCAATCTGTTTCTACATTGTTGCTACAAATGAATCAGGAAGACCAAAAAGTTCCGAAAGTAGTTTGTAGCTCTATTCCTCAAATTCAAGTTTTGGTAGAAAATATTCTTCCTCGGATGCAAAAAGGTGGGCGCTTATTTTATTTGGGAGCCGGAACCAGTGGGCGTTTGGGCGTTCTTGATGCTTCAGAATGCCCTCCAACTTATGGAGTTTCTCATGATCTGGTAGTCGGTTTAATTGCTGGTGGAGATGGTGCTATACGTAAAGCAGTTGAATTTGCTGAGGATAATATTGATCTTGGATGGGACGATTTACAGAGAAATAACATTACAAAATTAGATTCTGTTATCGGAATTGCTGCATCAGGAACTACTCCTTACGTAATAGGAGCATTAAAAGCCTGTCGAAAAGAGAATATTCTCACAGGATGTATAACTTGCAATGCGAATTCTCCTTTAACGAAATGTTCGGATTTTCCTGTTGAAGTTGTAGTAGGACCTGAATACGTTACAGGGAGTACCCGAATGAAAGCGGGTACGGCACAGAAGTTGGTTTTAAACATGATTTCTACCTCTTTGATGATTAAACTTGGTAAAGTACAAGGAAATAAGATGGTAGATATGCAATTGAGTAATGATAAGTTAGTGGATAGAGGTTCCCGAATGGTAGCCGATGAAACCAATTTAGATTTGAATACAGCTCAGGAATATTTGTTAAAATACGGTTCTGTTCGTGAGGCCGTTAAGGCTTATAGAGATGGTAAATAAATGTTTTTTAGTAAAGGGATTGATGCCGGTAGTAGAAGCATTTTTTGAAAAAAAAACAATATGACTTTTAAAGAACTTAATTTCCATAAGGATATTCAGGAAGGTTTGGATGCGATGTATTTTGAAAAACCTACGCCGGTACAAGAATTAGCGATCCCGGTTATTATGGAAGGGCGTGATATTATTGCATGTGCACAAACGGGTACAGGTAAGACGGCAGCGTTTTTATTACCTATACTGAATGAACTTCACAAAGAAAAAAAGAAAAAAATTCGTGCGATCATTATTGCGCCAACACGAGAGTTGGCTCAGCAGATAGATCAGCAATTTGATGGTTTTTCATATTTTGCTCATGTTAGTTCTCAGGCTGTGTATGGTGGTGGAGACGGAAAAACCTGGGTGCAACAGTCTGAATCTTTAAATAAAGGTACTGAGGTAATTATTGCAACTCCGGGACGCTTGTTGTCATTTTTGTCTTTGGCAAATATAGATTTATCAGGCGTTGAGTATTTAATTTTGGATGAGGCTGATCGAATGTTGGATATGGGCTTTAATCACGATATCATACGTATTGTGGATAAGTTGCCAAAGAAAAGGCAGACCTTATTATTTTCGGCTACGATGCCTTCTAAGATCGTGCAGTTGGCTCAAAATATACTTTATAAGCCTGCTCGAGTAAATGTGGCCATTTCAAAACCTGCTGAAACCATTCGTCAAGAAGCTTATCTGGCTTATGATAAGCAAAAAGCACCTTTAGTAGCTCATATTCTCAAAAGTATGGACTTTGAATCGGTGATTGTGTTTTCTTCTACTAAGAAGAATATTTCTGTTATTCAACGTGAGTTGAAGAATCAAGGGATTCAATCAAGAGCAATGTCATCTGACCTAGAGCAGAAGGAGCGAGAAGAAGTAATGGGGCAGTTTAAAGCCAAAAAGTTTAAAACTTTAGTGGCCACAGATATTGTTTCGAGAGGAATTGACATAAAAGGTATTTCTTTAGTAATCAACTATGATATTCCTTCAGATGCAGAAGATTACATTCATAGGATCGGTAGAACAGGGAGAAATGAGTCTGAAGGTCATGCCATTACTTTAATTAATGATAGAGACCAAATTCTATTTTTTAATATTGAAACTTTGATAGATAAAGTGGTTGATAAAATTGCTCTACCTGAAGGCATAGGTGATGCACCACTTTACGAACCACACAAGAGAAAGAAGAAACCCAATAATAATAATAATAATAA
>JANXFM010000103.1 GCA_024959975.1 Flavobacteriales bacterium | reverse complement strand
TGAAATTTTCAAACTTAAAATCTCGTTCGACTTTGCTGTTTGGAAAAAAATGGGGAAATATGGATTTCCACTATTAATAGGTGGTTTAGCCTATGTAACCAATGAAATGGCTGACCGATTGTTGCTGGAATATTTGTTACCTGCAGATATTGCTACGACACAGGTTGGGATTTATAGTGCTTGTTATAAAATTGCCATTTTTATGACTCTTTTTATACAGGCTTTCCGTTACGGAGCCGAGCCCTTTTTCTTTGCTCAGGCAAAAAAAACAGACGCTAAAGAACAGTACGCAACAGTAATGCGCTACTTTATAGCATGCACAGCATTTATTTTCTTAGGAATAAACGTATTCATAGACATTATTAAACATTTCATTCAGGATGAAGCCTATCATGCGGGTCTTGATGTAGTTCCAATTTTATTGCTGGCAAATTTATTTTTAGGAATGTATTACAACTTATCTGTATGGTATAAGGTAAGTGAAAAAACCAGGTTCGGGGCTTATTTGTCTGTAGCAGGGGCTCTTATCACCATCGTTTTAAACATCTTACTAATCCCTGCCATGTCTTATATGGGTTCTGCTTGGGCTACGCTAATCTGTTACGCTTCAATGTGTGTTATGTCTTACTTATTTAGTCGACGCCACTACCCTATTTCTTACAATTGGAAATACATTTCATTTTATATGATCTCAGCCCTCTCCCTATTTTATATTTGGAATCTGTGGCACGACGATTATTTCATCATGAGTAGTCTGTTTTGCCTCATCTATATCTTTAGTGTGATCGCTCTCGAAAAGCGAAAAAAATTAAGTACTTTCAAACACTAAATAAAGAAGAAGGCATCATGAAGATTGAGATTATAAATCGCTCAAAACATCCACTCCCAAAATACGAAACCTTATTGTCTGCCGGAATGGATTTATACGCGAATATTAATGAGGCGATCCACTTAAACCCAATGCAAAGAGTTTTGGTGAAAACCGGCTTATTTATAGCTTTGCCCGACAATTATGAAGCGCAAATAAGACCTAGAAGTGGTTTGGCATATAAAAAGGGCATTACCGTGCTTAACAGCCCGGGAACAATTGATGCGGATTATCGTGGTGAGATTGGTGTCATTCTGATTAATTTGTCAGAAGAAGAGTTTATTATCGAAGATGGTGAGCGTATTGCACAAATGATTGTAGCTTCATATACTAAGGCACAGTGGGTTGACGTTGAAGAACTGTCGATAACCGAAAGAGGTGAAGGCGGTTTTGGAAGTACAGGAAATAAATAAATACTATATGAAAATTATTGTCCCAATGGCCGGTAGAGGCTCACGTTTAAGACCTCATACATTAACAGTCCCCAAACCTTTAGTGCCTATTGCAGGTAAATCTATTGTTCAGCGACTGGTGGAAGATATTACCCAGGTTTGTGGACAAAAAGTAGATGAAATTGCCTTTGTTATTGGTGATTTTGGGGATGCTGTTGAGGCAGAATTACTTGAAATTGCTAAAAGATTAAACGCAAAAGGCTCTATCTATCATCAAGATGAGGCTTTGGGAACCGCACATGCTATTTTATGTGCAAAAGAATCTTTGGAAGGGCCTGTAGTTGTTGCTTTTGCAGACACATTATTTAGAGCAGACTTTACGCTTGATACCGAAAAAGACGGAATTATATGGGTGCAAAAAGTTGAAGACCCAAAAGCTTACGGAGTTATTAAAATGAATGAGAGTAATGTCATTACAGATTTCATTGAAAAACCACAAAAATTCGTTTCTGATCTTGCTATTATAGGAATTTACTTCTTTAAGGATGGGCTTAAACTACGTAATGAGCTTCAATATTTAATTAGCAACAACATCACAGAAAATGGCGAATTTCAGTTGACGAATGTTTTAGAGAGCATGAAACAAAAAGGTGCTTCATTTTATCCCGGAAAAGTTGTTGAATGGCTTGATTGCGGGAACCCTGTAGCGGCAGTGCATGCAAATAAACGCGTTTTAGAATGCACGGCAAACGATGAGGTCAGAGAAGCCTTAAACATTGAAAATTCGCATATTATTGAGCCTTGTTTTATTGGTGCGAATGTTCAATTAAAAAATTGCACCATAGGGCCACATGTTTCTATTGGGAACGATTCCTGTGTGACAAATAGCACAATTAAAAACACCATCATTCAAAACAATACAAGAATCACAGATGCAGACCTGGAAGATTCTATGATCGGCAATCATGTGGAATACCAGGGTGGTAAAAAACGCATAAGCATTGGAGACTATTCGAAAATAGGATGAAATTAAACCTCGCCATAGCGGTCATAACGGCAGTAATCACATTAGGGTCTTGTTCGGGGGTGAAAAAACTTTCCGAACCAAGTGCTACACAACTTAATAGTTACACTGAAGGGGTTCTTAGCTATAAAAGTCAATTTCGATTTAAATACTTGTTTTTTGAATCTCAACGATTAAAAGCATTAGAAGAGTTTGATCAGGCAAGTTTAACGATGGGACAGTGTTTGACTATAGACCCTTTGAATGCGGATGCTCATTACGAGATGGCTCAACTATATGTCCGTACAGAACGTCTTGAAGACGCATTGTTTCATGCGCAACAATCCAAAAACTTAAAC
>JANXFM010000181.1 GCA_024959975.1 Flavobacteriales bacterium | reverse complement strand
TCACATGATGCAATTGGTACCTGAAAAAATCCTTTCCCCATTTTATATGTAGTTATTTATTATTCTTGCTTTTGCTCTGCAAAAGTAACAAACTCATTTTTAAGTTTGATGTTTGATAAGGAGTTGTTGGTTATTCGTTGGTAATTATTATCATGAAGTCTTGCAGAAGTTTTGAATTGTTTGAAATACACAATTGTAAACCACCGGCCACGAATCACTTCTATAGTTGACTGCAATTCGAAAATGCTATCGCAAAATATACTAAAAAACTAGGATAAGAGTTGTTCGCTCTTCGACAAGCTTAAAGTGACAATTCTTTAAACCACTAGTCACAACATCACGCCTCTGTTCATAAGTCGGTTAATTTCAAAACCGCAAGTCGGTAAAAACCAGTCAAATAAATAAGTATACTTGTATAAACACTTTCATTATGACTTGTAAAATCACTAAAGGCGTTAAGGTTTCCGTAGAACCACATTACGAAGGAAACTTCGAAAGCAAGGAAGGGAACATAGATGTATTTACTTACCACGTTGTTATCGAAAATAAAAGTGAATACACCATCAAACTTCTCAAAAGACATTGGTTGGTACAAGACGCCGCCGACTACGATTACGAAATTGAAGGCAATGGAGTAATAGGTGAACAACCTATTTTATGCCCCGGCGAGGTACATACCTACCAATCGGGGTCTCAGCTAAAATGTCCTATTGGAGCGATGAAAGGTGAATACCTTTTTAAACGCATGGCAGACGATGAGGTGTTTTATGTGGAAATTCCACAATTCCAACTCCTGGCTCCTTTTATGGCAAATTGATATTTGGTTGTTAGTTGTTAGTTGTTAGTTGAAATTTGTGGTGGTTTTGATTAGTAAGTCTAACAACTAACAATCATGTCAAAACATTCCCTTAGTTGTTATTTTTCGCATTCCCAAAAGTCGGTCGTAGCCATAGTCGTAATCGTATAAGTAAACAAAAACAAAATAATCCTGGGCGGTTTGGTAAAAATTACCATCCACAGCTTCCTGACTCGGAGCCCTACTTTCTTCCGAAACAAATAAATAAGTATAATTATAATAGCCCTGTTTTAACAACAAAGACGTTTCATAGCAGCCCATTCGCTCATCATAAGTTAATTTGGCTTCTTCTTTTAGATTCCAATCGGTAAGAGCTCCATAGACAAACACATCACCTTTATCTACAAAAGGGTTTTGTTGCAAGCAAAAATTTACCCAAACATAATCAGCTTCGACACGGGCATCACTCTTCTCCATTATATTCGGCACATAATAACCTTCTATGTCCGGATAAAAACTATAGGCTTGATTTCCCCAGGGATGATCAGGAAACAACAAAACAACATCTACAGAATCGTGAATAATCTTCTGTACTCTTTCGGTATAAAAACGTACACTCTTGCTGTCAAAAAAACGATACTCATTCCCCGCTTCAAAACTAGACTCTTCTTCAAAATCGTAAACCAAACGTTTATGCTCCACAAAACTTGGGGTTAAATTCGTAATCGCATTATCCCAACGATGCCCCTGATAAATCACTAAATGAACATCCTGAATCGGGTTCACATAATCCACATTCGTAAAATTTACGATAACATCTATTTCGTGATCAGTATGCCTGCCTTTAGCCAAAGTAGCCTGATGAACTTGTGCTCCTACAAGCAATTGCTCATCATAAACCATAAAACGCTTCGTTAACATGGGGGCATCCGGTTGCTCAGAATCATAAACAGTAATTATGTAATTCCCTGATTTTTTGAAACGAAAATCACTGTTTGGGATGACCAACTCATAATGAACATAAGACAATTTAGTATTGAACGAAAACTCATACTCATGAATATAGTTTTCCGGAAATCCGTCGATAAACTCGCTCGAATGTAAATCTGAAATCGACCAATCGGCATTACAATGACTTATGGAATACATGTAATCTCGTGAATCAAAATCAAAATCATCAAACTGTAAAAGAAGTCTTTCTGGAGAATTCATCGCAATAACAGGAAAATCAATCAAAGACTCCGGGGGCGTTAGCATACAAGTCTTGATCTTAGTACTGCACACAGTATCACGCAAAATCTGCCCGGACTCCCACTCGGGTTGAGCTGCTACAGTTTGATAAACCATAAGCAACAAAGCAACTATTATTTTAAAAACCACTTCCATGTCTATTTAACTGTTCAAATGTATTTTTATTTTTTTTAAGTACAAGACTTAGGTGTTAAGTAATAGGGATTAGAATATTATGAATCGATGATTGACACTTTTCCTAGAGACTACCTTAAAACTCAAAACTTATGTATGACCATATTATATCAGTAAAAATCAACTTTAAATTGTTAATTTTGAGCTTGAAAACACCTCTCACTATTTAAATTCATTCTAAATAAAATAAAACTATTCTTTAAGCGCCTTAAAATACATACTTTTGCATTTCAAAATTTAGCATTAATCAATCTCTCATAATAGGTATGTCTAAAGACATTCGTATCAAAAAGGGCGTAAGCATTAAGCTGGAAGGATCAGCAGAGCGCGTGTACGCCAATATTCCAACCTCGGAATATTACCTTGTGAAGCCGGGCGATTTTACGGGATTAAAACCAAAACTAACAGTAAAAGTTGGTGATCAAGTTCAGGCAGGTTCTTCTTTATTCTTTGATAAAGAAAACCCATCTGTCATGATTTCATCTCCTGTAAGTGGTGAAGTTTCTGAAATTCGTCGTGGTGAAAAAAGAAAAATTCTTGCTGTAGTAGTTAAGGCTGAAGCCGAAATTACTTACAAGGAATTCTCTAAAGCAGAAGCAAAAGATTTATCGCGTGAGCAAATTATCGAGCAGATGTTAGCTGCCGGTGTATGGCCATTTGTACGTCAGCGTCCTTTCGCTGTTATTGCAAATCCGGCTGACATGCCAAAAGCAGTCTTTATTTCTGCTTTCGATAGCGCCCCATTAGCCTGCGATAATGATTTTATTCTTCACGGAATGGAAAAAGAATTCCAGGCCGGCTTAGACATCGTAACAAAACTTACTGAAGGTACAACACACCTAAATATCGATGGGAATTCAAATTCTTCATCAGTATTTACTAGTGCAAAAGGCGTTCAGATCAACAATATATCTGGCCCTCACCCAGCAGGTAATGTAGGCATACAAATCCATCACATAGACCCTATTAATAAAGGGGAAGTGGTTTGGTACATGTATCCACAAGATGTAATTGCTATTGGTCGTTTATTTAGCAAAGGGATATACGATGCTACGCGTTTGATTGCCCTAGCTGGTTCGCAAGTAGAAAAACCTCGCTACTACAGAAGTATGCAAGGTGCTGCTATTGCAACAATGACTAAGGGAAACATCAAAGAAGGTGACAACCGTTTCATCAATGGAAATGTACTTACAGGAACTCACATCGCTGCTGACGGAAACTTAGGTTTCTACAACAACGAAATCTCTGTTATTCCTGAAGGAAAAGAACAAGACTTCTTAGGATGGTTACTTCCTAGTTTCAGCAAGTTCTCATTATCTAGAACATTCTTCTCTTGGATTAACCCAAAGAAAGAATACGCAATCTCTGCCAATATGAATGGTGAAGAGCGCGCATACGTAGTTACAGGA
>JANXFM010000017.1 GCA_024959975.1 Flavobacteriales bacterium | reverse complement strand
GTATAGCCTTCAGAAAAAGACTCTATTTGTGCCTCACTTGAAGTTTCAAAGCAATCACCATCACTTACAATTGCATCATTCGTGACTGTGATAATAATCGATTGGGAAGTGCTTTTATTGTTCTCATTATCAGTCGCAATTGCTTTAATACTGTAATTTTTAATGGCACTGGGTTCCCAATCAATTTGATAAGGGGACGTCGCGTCTTCGCCGATTTTAACATCTCCATCAAAAAATTCGACCAAGGCAATGCTTCCACCGGGGTCAGATGCAGATGCTGCCAACGTCTGGATAGATCCCAACGAAATGACACTTCCTGTATTTGGTGAAATCATAGAAACAACAGGAGCGTTGTTTGTTCCAGAGGTAGCTTCAATAAGTGTGAAGTCCATTTTACCTAAGTTAAACTCACCACCGCTTATGGCAATTCGCAATACCTGTTCGCCTTGGTTGAAGGCGATTTGATTGACTTGTTTATTTGTCCAGCTTTCCCAACTTCCCGTACTCGACATCGAAACATCAGAGCTTATCGGTGAACCATTGATTTCCAAATGGAAAGGACCTCCTCCATTAGGATTACCCGAGGCATACCTAAAGTTGAGGTTGTAGATACCTGAGGTTTCTACGTTGATGGTGTACTCAAGCCATTCTCCGGAATTGATCCAACCCACAGCCGCTCCCTCCTGAGCGTCTAAGAAAGCATCTACATATTCGTCTGGCCTGTAATCTCCTTGATTATCTTGTGAGAGGTCTAGGTAGGTAATGTTCTGACCGTTACCCCCTTGAAATTGATCATACCGCCCCGCCTGAAGGACCCCAGGAATTTGAGGTATTGAAGTCAAATAAGAGGTCTGCGTACCCACTTGAATGGATACCACATTACTTGTTGCAAAAGAATTTCCGATGAACATCTTCGCATACATCGTTTGTATGCCGGGAGATAAATTCGAAACTTGTATTTCATAGGGAGCTGTTGCATCACTCCCGATCAATGTGTTGCCATTAAAAAATTCTACGCTACTAATCCCGGTTTCTAGGGTTGAAGCGGTAAGAAGAACACTTCCATTGGCATTAATTTCAGTAAGATTAGAACTTAGCGCTAAGGTCGCATTTACGTCTTTGCTGGTAGCCATATCGTTGGCGGGAACCATTAATTGATAGCCATCAGAGAAATTGACAGTAATAGGTACATTTTTATAATTATGCGCCACATAGGTGTTTGACCCATTTTGATGGAATGAAGCTGCAATCGGATAGTCTGAAGTTATGGAAGTATTAACCGTCCCCAATGCATTCATAGCATGGAGCCAATGATAGGTTTGTGCATCGGAAATTCCAAATTTTAAAGAGCGATTTGGATTGGAATCATATAAATCAATAGCTGCTTGTGGGTCGATGAATGCCAGGTATTTCCAATACGTATCATGCCATAGGTTTGCATTTTCTTCATTCGATAAAATCCCGGTATTTGCAGTCATTTCATTCCACAACGATTCAGCATAATCTTTATGATGACCTAAATACAAGGAGCCTCCATGAATGGGGTAAATTTCAATTCCGTAGGCAGCAGCGATGTCAGAGGTCCAGAATGTTTGATTGTCGTAACCATTTCCCCAAATTCGGGAAGCTAAGCCATAGCCATATTCCGGTTTAAAGGTCCGGTTGTTTATATCCAGCCAATATTCTTCAATCGCAGTTTGCTCGGTCGTATAAATGTAAATTCCTAAATCTCGTATGGCATCATTTTCGGTGATTTGCCCCCAATGAATTAAAGAGGAAGCGAACTGCATACTTTCAGAGGTAGATTCCTGATCATTCCCAAAGGGGAAAGTAGCAAAACCATTCGCCCAACTGTGGCCTGCATAGGGGCTAAAATTTCTTAAAAAAGGAAATTGTGTGTCATTTCTATCGTGAGAAGCAGCGTCTCGAATTAATAAGTTAATCATGTCTCCCCACTGATTCGACCAGCCCGGTTCATATTGCTCTATGAATGCTGCTGCATGAATAAAGTAGCCCCAATGAAAATGGTGGTCATTCAAATTATAGTCTTGCCCATGCCCTGCAGGATAGCCGATCAGTGCCGACCAGGTGCTGTTGTAGTAGAACAAAAAGGCCTTTTCACCCGACTCCGCTTTGAGCCAATCTTCCAAGCGTTCTTTTATCGTTGAAACCATTTTATCTCTCGCTTGGACATTACCCATTTCATCTGCAATTCGGGCAGTTTGAATCAATCGATTCATCATTTGCCCTTCGTTGTAGGAGTCGGTCCATGTGGCCAATGGATCGTTTTCAATTTGAGCAATTTTATCATTTAATGCACCCGGATTAAAACCTTCGCTGTAATTATTCAGGTAGGGTAGCGTCGGTAATATTCCTTTGAAGGTGTTTTCCACCGTAAATGAATTTCCATCCAAGGTCTTTAGTTCTCCCCGAACAGAAGTGTAACTGTAGCCATTCGGCTGCGGGGACCCAGGCGCTAAATGAGCCCATTGATGAGGAAGTAAGCCTTGCAGAACGGTAGATGCTGTTCCTTCTTTAACGTCCGGTGTAACGGTAAATGTTGTCGATAATTTAGAGGTATTTTCATGGTAAGTCCATGCTGTGGAAGTATTTTCCGGAAACACATAAGCGTGTTTTTTGTAAGCATTTGCAATCGAAGAAATATTCCCTGCCCCTTGAGGGATAAATACCATGGACCAGTAATTTTTCCCGTTCAAGTTTGAAGTGTAGGTATCTCCATTTTTAGACCATGAGCTTCCTTGAGGAGCATAAACGGCAAAGTCTGACCCTTGATGCGCATCCGTGATGAGGATCATCTCATTGTTTATGACAACAGAGCCTTCAGTGATTGTAATTTGAGCAATATCAGATGAGCTTTTTGTAAAATAAAGAAATGGCATCCCTATGCCTGTGGTTGCTTCAAATTGCCGACTCCCGTTGCTCCAGTTCATGGTAACCGTCCAATCCGAATAATCTGAAACCGTCGCCTTAGTTGCGCTTAAGCCTGATACACCAACCGTTATTGGTAAATAATCATCTATTGGTTGGGTACTCCCGGTTGGAGTAGAAGGAGGTACAATATAACTTACAACGAGTCCACTATTAATTGTTTTTAATGTCATGGGATAATTAAACAGATTGCTCACATGATCATTCATAATCAGTGAAGACCACCAATCATTTGTGGGAACAGGTTTGCCTGTTGCATTTCCACTGATTTGAGGAGCTCCCGGAGGATAACTATTCCTACCTGCTACATCAGTCCCAGGAAATGTGTTTGTGTAAGAAGCACTTCCCACCGTAGTGAATTGAGAATAAACATACTGAGAAGTTAAGAATACTACAACGAGTAAAGCAAGACGTATTACCTTCATAGGGAGGGAGTTAGCTGTATTTAATAGCAAATTTAGTCATTTAATTTTATTTAATATCCTGTATTTGTGAAACAGGATTAATTAAGGGGTCTAAAATTAAAATGGATGTAATAATAAATGGAATTATTTGAATAATTTAAATGCTAAATCATTAAAAAGTGTAATTTATACGCTAAATTAGCAGCAGGAAATAAAACAGTCTAAAAAGCTTGTTTTATCAGGTTATTTCACGAGTAAAACAAAAAAATTAATTTCTCACATCAATGATTAGAATTGGAATAAACGGGTTCGGAAGAATAGGAAGACTTGCGTTAAGATCAGCGCTAAAAAACAGTCGTGTAGAAGTAGTTGCAATCAATGATTTGGTTGAGATAGATTATTTAGCATACATGCTAAAATATGACTCCACACACGGAAAAATTTCTGATGAAATTTCTGTAGACGGTAAAAACTTAGTAATAAACGGAAAAAAAGTTCGGGTTACGAGTGAGCGAGAGCCTTCGAATCTAGATTGGGGATCTGTAGATGTAGATTATGTGATTGAATCCACAGGGTTTTTTCTAACAGAAGAATTGGCAAAAGGCCATCTTACTGCAGGCGCGAAGAATGTAATTATTTCAGCACCGGTAAAAGATGATACACCTATGTTTGTTTACGGGGTAAATCACAATACCTATACTCCGGATATGAAAATTGTTTCAAATGCTTCTTGTACAACAAATTGTTTGGCACCTATTGCTAAAGTATTGAACGATAATTTTGGAATTGAAAGTGGTTTAATGACGACTGTTCATGCCGTTACTTCAACACAAAAAGCAATAGATAGTGTATCTCCTAAAAATTGGAGATTGGGAAGAGGGGCTTACCAAAGCATCATTCCTTCTTCTACAGGAGCTGCAGTAGCCGTTGGTAGAGTTATTCCCGAATTGAGTGGGAAACTTACAGGGATGGCTTTTAGAGTTCCTGTTTCTAATGTTTCTGTTGTTGATCTATGTGTAAATTTAAAGAACAAGGCTTCGTATGAAGAGATTTGTTCAGCAATGAAGAAAGCTTCTGAATCAGGCGATCTTAATGGCGTTTTGGCTTACACGGAAGAAATGGTTGTTTCTTCAGATTTCACATCTGACAAACATACTTCTATTTTTGATGCTAAGGCAGGACTGCAAATATCAGATACCTTTGTTAAGGTGATCAGTTGGTACGATAATGAATGGGGATATTCAAACAAGATCATTGATATGATCACTCACATGAGTGATACTTCAAATAAGTAATGAAGTTCTCAAGTCTATAAAACTAAAAAAGCCTCCACAAATGTGGAGGCTTTTTTAGTTTGAAACAATTTTGTTATTCTGTTTTTCCGATGAAATAAGGGTCTTTTATTCCTTCTTTAAATGCTTCTAAAGATTCATCTGTAGAATTTACTCTCCAGTCCAATTCTTTGTTGATGTGGAACCAAATAAACAATTTGATATTAGAATACTCATTCTTAATCTTGTAAAGAGCATCGTTTATCCAGTCTGCTTTGCTTTGTCCTTCATATTCGAATTCAGGTGTACCAAATTCAGCGATCATAATCGGTTGATCACCCAACTTTACACATTCATCATAAAGTTCACGAAAACAGTTATCAAAATCACGGAAAGGTCGGTCTCCTCCCCATGGATCTTGAGGGTACCAGTTGTAGGCATCCATTCCAATCCAATCTACATAGTCGTTTCCAGGCCAGTAGTTGGCAAGTTCATTCCAACTTTCAGGGGATATGTCAATACTTGGACCGTGGGGATTCCAGATCCATTTTACATTGTCTGCATCCAAGGCTCTAAATTTATCAACGACATATTTCCATACAGCAACAACTTTTTGAGGGCCCCCATTTTCAGCACCATTCTTTTTACCACTCCACAAATACCAGTTGCCGTTAAATTCATGTAGAAAACGAATCAGTACTTTGCTTTCGAATGCTTTTGCATCAGCAGCAAATTTCTCAATATAAGCATCATGATTACCGGCAAGTACCTGATCCATCAAATTGTATGTACCATCAATAGGCATGGAGTTATAAGCCACTGAGTCCGGGAAGAATAGTTCCCATGTTAAATGAGGTATGATGTTTTGTTCTTCTAGCTTATTGCATTGTTCTGTCGGGAAACTATCGGCAAAAGTAGGATACCACATAATTGAACCCAGATCGTGTTCAACAAGAGCTTCAAATTCTTTAATGAGTGAGTCAGAATTTTCTGGTAAATGTCTTCCGTCTTCCTGAAAAATGTATGCACTTAGCATACAACCATCCCAGTTTGCTTCGGGCTCTAAGTGCTGCGTTTCTTTTTGAGTTTTCTCTTCCTGTGTTGAATTATTACAGGATGAAAAAGCAATTAGTAGTGTACTAAATAAAATTAATTTTGCTTTCATGTTGGGGGGTGTTAGTATGTTATTTAAAAGGATTTAGTTTGTTATTCAAAGAGAGTTCGTTTGGTATTCAAATTTTGCAGTTTTAACTACATCCATACGATTTCCGGTCATTAAAGTAAAGCTTCCTTCTTCGATTACCCATTCATTTGCAGCTGACACAAAATCTAGGTCTTTTTTATTGAGAAAGAATTCAATTTCTTTTGTTTCACCTGCCTGGAGTTCTACTTTTTTAAATCGAATTAAACGTTCATAATCCGGGTCTAGGCTGGCAAAATCATCTCGTAAATACAATTGCACCACTTCTTTACCTACTCTGTTTCCGGTATTGCTTAGTTGAACAAGTACCTGTAAAGTATCGCTTCCGAATAGTTCTGCAGTGTTAATTGTTATTGTATCGTAGGTGAAGTTTGTATAACTAAGCCCGAAACCAAATGGCCACTGTGGATCATAATCCGTATAACCACCGGAATTATCTGCCCTATCACTTACGGTATGAATATATGGCATTGGAGCAGCAGCATGTTTCTGGTAAGTAAGAGGCAATTTACCCGATGGATTCACAGCTCCAAAAAGAATGTCGGCAATTGCATCTCCACCTTCATGACCGGGATAGTAAGCCATTAAAATACCATCGGCCATAGGGACAATATCAGAAATAATACGTGTTCTACCCTCTAACAAAACAAGAATAATCGGTTTTCCTGTTTTCTTAAGCGCTTTTACCAAACTTCGCTGTACTTCGGGTAAATACAATTCTTTAATATCACTTGGACGTTCGGTTGCGGGTTGTTCTCCCAGACAAACAATGACGTAATCAGAATTTTTTGCTGCTTTTACAGCTTCGATTGTATTTATGTCACTATCATAAGACGTTCCGGCAATATATTGGGTATTAGAGGCTCCATTGTGATTTATAAGTGCTTCTAAAATGGTGTTTTTTTCATTGTCATTGTAGGTCGTTTCCTGTCCACTCCAGGTTTTTGTCCAGGGACCATTCAGATAATTTAAGGAATGAGCAGCAACTCCTGTAACCAAAATCTTTTTCCCATTGTTTAAAGGCAAAACATCTTCGTTCTTTAGTAAAGTAATTCCTTCAGCTGCACCTTTGTAGCTTTCTTGTGCAAATTTATCTGATCCAAAATCAGGATAGTCTTTGTAATGCGTATTTGGTTGGTCAAACAAGCCCAATTCAAATTTAAATCTTAAGATCCTGCGAACGGCATCGTCAATTCTTAATATGGATATTTTGTCTTCAATTACGAGTTCAATGATGTGGTGTGCAAAACTTGCGTCGTAAGGAACCATACACATGTCAATTCCTGCATTTACCATTTGTCTAACAGCTTCTTTGTGATCTGGCGCAGTTTTGTGGAACTCACTTAAGAACTGCATATCTCCCCAATCGGAAATAACAATTCCTTCATAGCTCAATTCGCCTTTTAAAATATCCGTAATAAGAAATTTATTTACATGGCAGGGAATAGAATTTACTAAACCGGAATTGATCATTACCGATTTAGCTCCTTGTTTAATGGCTTCTTCAAAAGGAGGAAGGTAGTACTGACGAATATATCTCTCAGGTATAAGGGCATTTTTTCGGTCTTTTCCATAAAGTGATGAACCATATCCAATAAGATGTTTTAAGCAAACGGCAGTTTTTTCGGGATTTGCGATATCATCTCCTTGAGATGAACGAACAAAAGCACTACCCATAACAGAAGTCAGATACGGATCTTCCCCAAAGGTTTCATAGATACGCCCCCACTGCGCCTGCCAGCTTATATCTATCACAGGAGCAAAATTCCATGGTGAGTTAGAGGCTCTGAGCTCATATGCTGTTATCTCAGCCATTTTTTCAACCCGTTCCGGATTCCAACTTGCAGCCATAGTAATTTGATGTGGAAAAATGGTTGATCCGGCAGTGTAATGCGCACCATGCACAGCGTCCGTAGCATAAACTATTGGAATACCCAGGCGAGTTTCATTAAGGGCAAAATCCTGGATCTGATTGATCATATCATAGTATTCTTTATTCGTAGGAGGAAAATATCCCTTCCCTAAAAAAGAACCAATATGATCTTCCGTCAATGCTTTACGAAGTTTCGTGGTATCAATGATTAAAGTATCGGCATAAGCCCAATAACCTTCCTGCACACAAATAGCCGGAATACCAACTTGCGTCATTTGTCCGGCCTTCTCTGCAAGGGTCATTTTACTCAAAATAGAGTTTATCTTTTTTTCGATATCAGATGCTTGCTTACTGCTTTGATCCGATTCCGAACAAGATGTTATTGAAACTAATAAAAGAAAAAGGACAGCTATAAAACTTTTAAGAGAATGCATAAATAAATAAAATAGGGTTAGAAGTATGTTTACTTCAATTTAGTAGCACTAAATTTCAATGCGCAAATTACACTTTTTGATGATTTTAACACTCAAATAATTTAAATAATTCTATAAATTTAACTTAGTAGATGTTAAAAAAGCATCTCAAAACGAGCCTGCCGTTGGGAAAGCTATCGAAGTGTGGCATGCTTTCCATCAAATTATCCTACCCTTCGACAAGCTCAGGGACCGCCCTTCGACAGGTTCAGGATGACAATTTATATAAAAAAAAAG